>NZ_AP018690.1:0-300000 GCF_002157735.2 Vibrio aphrogenes | reverse complement strand
CGATATTCACTTCCCGATTCCATAACAAACTGATCCTTAAAGTCATTTACGGTTTCTAATGTCGCTCAAATTATTTTTGTAAATTTTTACAACTATAATTTCACAAGAACTTCTAATAAGGTAATAGCAACCGTATCTATTGTGCAGTAGTCATGAGCTTCACTCTAAAAATAACATCAATAATGAGACATCAGGCTACAATTCTTGTGATACCTCAAGTCATTAAAGTCGCAATGAGACGAATCATTACCGCCAACAAACTGCTACTTCAAATACCTAAGGTTAGGCACAATAAGTACAAACGCTTTTAATCCAATACAATAGGTCTAGGAGACAAGCCGTGGTTCAAAATGTGATTTGGTATGATGCTTTATCGATGAATGATGTTGATAAAGTCGGGGGTAAAAACGCCTCTCTTGGTGAGA
The DNA here is from genome assembly GCF_002157735.2 of Vibrio aphrogenes. NCBI lineage: Bacteria > Pseudomonadati > Pseudomonadota > Gammaproteobacteria > Vibrionales > Vibrionaceae > Vibrio > Vibrio aphrogenes. The sequence continues at coordinate 299,575 of NZ_AP018690.1, read as the reverse complement.
TGGTGGCCAATCTGTCTAACGCTGGGGTGAAAGTCCCAAATGGTTACGCCACAACAGCGTATGCTTTTAATCAATTTTTAGAACACAATCAGCTTAACCAGCGCATTTATGACTTACTTGATCAGCTTGATGTTGATGACGTCAATGCACTGAAAAAAGCCGGTGAAACCATCCGACAATGGGTATTTGACGCCCCTTTCCCTAATGACTTAGAACAAGGCATTCGCGATTACTATCAACAACTCGGTCAAGGCGACGAGCAACTTTCGGTTGCAGTGCGCTCCTCAGCCACCGCTGAAGACTTGCCCGATGCGTCCTTTGCTGGCCAACAAGAAACCTTCTTAAACGTGCGAGGTATTGACGCCGTATTAGAAGCCACTAAGCATGTCTTTGCTTCTCTCTTTAATGACCGAGCCATTTCTTATCGTGTTCACCAAGGCTTTGACCATAAAGGCGTGGCCTTATCAGCTGGGATCCAGCGCATGGTTCGCTCAGATAAAGCCGCTTCTGGCGTGATGTTTACACTGGATACCGAATCAGGGTTTGATCAAGTTGTCTTCATCACCTCTTCTTGGGGACTCGGTGAAATGGTCGTTCAAGGTGCGGTTAACCCCGATGAATTCTACGTTCATAAACCGACGCTACAAGCCGGTCACCCTGCCGTTGTGCGTCGCACCTTTGGTTCAAAACAAATTAAAATGATTTACGCCGATGGTAAAGAAATCGGCACCCAAGTCGAAATTATTGATACCACACCACAAGAACGCAGCCAATACTCTCTAACGGATGATGAAATCCAAGAACTCGCCAAACAAGCCTTAATCATTGAACAGCACTATGGTCGCCCTATGGATATTGAATGGGCCAAAGATGGTTTAACAGGCGAACTACTGATTGTCCAAGCTCGCCCAGAGACGGTACGCTCTCGTGATGATCAACAGGTTATGGAACGCTTCCAATTAAATGGACAAAGCCCAAGCCTGATTGAAGGTCGTGCGATTGGTCAACGAATTGGCTCAGGCGTCGTGCGTGTAGTGAAAAGCCTAGATGAAATGGATCAAGTACAAGCTGGTGATGTACTAGTCGCCGACATGACTGACCCTGATTGGGAACCGGTGATGAAAAAGGCCGCAGCCATCGTCACTAATCGTGGTGGCCGTACTTGTCATGCAGCCATTATTGCTCGTGAACTGGGGATCCCTGCGGTTGTTGGATGTGGTGATGCCACCCGCCAACTTAAAGACGGCCAAAAAGTGACAGTATCTTGTGCGCAAGGTGAAACTGGCTACGTTTTTGAAGGCGAACTGGATTTTGAAATTAAACGTTCTTCGGTCAACGACCTGCCAGACTTACCTTTGAAAGTAATGATGAATGTTGGCAACCCTGATCGCGCCTTTGATTTTGCCTGTATTCCCAACGAAGGAGTGGGGCTTGCACGTTTAGAGTTTATCATCAACAAAATGATTGGCATTCACCCCAAAGCCTTACTCAACTATGATGAGCAGCCTGCTGAACTTCAAGCTGAAATTGATAAACGCATTGTTGGTTATCCTAGCCCAGTTGAATTTTATATTGAAAAACTGACCGAAGGTATTTCTACCTTAGCTGCTGCATTTTGGCCCAAACGTGTGATTGTGCGCATGTCAGATTTTAAATCCAATGAATATCGTAACTTGCTGGGCGGTCTTCATTTCGAACCAACCGAAGAAAACCCGATGTTAGGTTTCCGTGGTGCCTCTCGTTATATTTCGCCCAAATTCCAAGATTGTTTCGAATTAGAATGTGAAGCCATTAAACGGGTACGCAATAAAATGGGCTTAAGAAACGTCGAAATTATGATCCCATTTGTGCGAACCACCAATGAAGCAGCTTCAGTGATCGACCTCCTTGCCAAGTTCGATTTGCGCCGCAGTGAACATGGCCTAAAAGTCATCATGATGTGTGAATTACCATCCAATGCCATTTTAGCCGAAGATTTCTTGAAGTACTTTGATGGCTTCTCCATTGGTTCAAATGACATGACCCAATTAACACTGGGCTTGGATCGCGATTCTGGTGAAATTGCTCATATGTTTGATGAACGTAACGCTGCCGTCAAAGCTATGCTCGCGATGGCGATAAAAGCGGCCAATAAGGCTGGGAAATACGTCGGGATTTGTGGTCAAGGGCCATCCGATCATGATGACCTCGCCCAATGGCTAATGGAACAAGGTATTGATTCAGTATCACTCAATCCTGATACCGTTCTCGAAACCTGGTTACATTTAGGTAAAAAAGTGTCGGCTTAACTCTTTTATAGAAAAGATCAGCATACCTTTTATTGAAATAAAACGCTTGAAACGGACTGAATTGACCGCTTCAAGCGTTTTTCTATCTGCCTTATTTATCATACCAATCGGACTCATTATCTGAGTATTTAATTAATGTGATTGGTATAACATGACTTATGGCGTTGTATTTTTTAAATGTTTATTTTGTTTCAGCACTTTTTTTCAATAAATAGCCCATTAATAATATCGAAGCAGCACAAGCAAAGAATAAACCTCGTCCCCATAGTGGGTTAGGAATAAGCACCATACCAAATAAACCAATGCCCATTATGACCACTAAATTACCTAATTTTTGACGCTGCATTTTATCAACAACATCTTGTCCTTCTTCTGAAATACATTCAATTTCGAACTCTTTAAAGAACTCTTCTTGTATTTCTTTGCATGGATTTTTCTCTTCTTTATAAAATAACGTTGTCATCCAGAAGAAACCTGCGGTAAAGATCAAGTGCGCAGCAATCGTGATGGTGGTTCTCAATTCAGACACTTCACGACCCGTTAAATTGTCAATACCAAACCAACTTGCTACCCATTGAGGGGTAAATAATTCAATGGTCAAATAAGAAATAAATGCACCAAATACAACCGTAGCCCATGGAGCCCATTTTGGTGTTTTACGAATAAAAATACCAAAACATAAAGGAACTAAAATAGGACTTTGTAATAGCGTCGTCACTTGCATCATTAAATCAAATAAGCTGATTTCTTTGAGTGAAGTAAAGAATTGCGCCACTAAAATCACTAATAAGCCATTGATGACACAAGCAACTTGGCCTGCACGTAATTGTTCACGGTCGCTCGCATTACCTTTACGAACAATATTGGCGTAAAAACTACGAACAAAAATACCTGAGTTACGATTTAATGCTGAATCCATCGAAGACATCGTGGCCGCAAATAACCCCGCCATAAGCAAGCCTACCGTTCCTAGTGGCATCGCTTCACGAGCAAATACAAGATACACGGCATCACGCGCTTTATTTCCTAAGTTAGGATATTGCGATGCAGCATCTGGGTATAATATTGCGGACGCCCATGGTGGAATAAACCAAATAACGGCACCAATTAACATCATCAAACCTGCAAATAACGCCGCTTTACTGGCATTTTTAGAGTCTTTCGCATTTAAAAAACGATAAGAATCTTGCATGTTATTAATGCTTTGGAACTGTTTCACCACAAAGAATAAGAATGAACATACGATCAATAATGGGTAGTTCATATCCGGCCCAATAAAGAAATCAGACGGGAATTTGGTGATGATCTCAGTTGGTCCACCGACCATAAAAATCGCCACTACCGCACATGCAATCGAAATCACAGCAATAACTAATGCTTGGATAAAATCGGAAGCCACTACCCCCCAAGCACCACTTAGTAATGAAATGATCAATACGGCTAAGCCTGTCACCCAAATGGTCAACACGATATCGGCATTAAACACGGCCGAGGCAAACACACTAAGACCATTTAGCCACACACCACCACTGATAATACTTAACGGAATAATTACCCAAGTAAAGAATTGTTCGTTGGTAGGGTCAAAACGACGACGAATGGCTTCTGTTGGTGTATCCACTCGCATTTGGCGAAAGCGTTTTGCAAAATATAAATAACTCACAAAATACGCCAGTGTATTAGCAATAAATAAACCAATAACAGCAAAGCCGTCAGTAAAAGCTTTACCAGCTGCACCGGTAAATGTCCAAGCCGAGAATTGGGTCATAAACGCGGTAGCCCCAACCATCCACCACAACATTTTACCACCACCACGAAAATAATCGCTGGTGCTGTTACTCGCCATTTTTTTAAATATCACACTGATGAGGATCATCAGGATGAAATATCCAACAATCACAAGGTAATCATAATTCATAGTTGCCTTCTTAATTTAAGCTCTGTTGTTATCAAAAGTTTTAGAAAGTGTTACCAAAGAGCAATATTCGGCGCTTATTCGTATGATTAATTTTTCCGGTAATATATCTTTTTTAAACAAAATAAATATGACAAAGCTCTCATTTTTATGTACTTAAATGAATACCAAGCGAAATAAATTGATAATTAAATAATACAAATTTGACTAAAGTCATTTTTATAAAAAATCTATATTGTCATACAATTTATTTATTTCACCACCTAGATTGATGTGTTAACAAATTCATTGATTGCTTTAATCTATTTATTCTCTCTTTGTAAGTGAGTTATATTTAACCTTTCTGAGTAAATGCCCTTCTATTGGTGATTTAATTTTGTACAAAAAATCATCCAAGAAGGTCGTCACTCAACGACGAATTATCGCTCAACAGAAAATAACCGAAAAAATATCACGAGCAGCAACAATAGAATGGCGAGATAGAGCATCATGGCATCATGGCTTAGGGATAACTCGATAGGGATAAGGCTATTCACACGTCCATTTAGCCTATTTTAGATAAAAAAAACCGAGCACTTCCTGGCCGGGAAGTTGCTCGGATAGGTAAAGGATTAATACAACGCTATGTCCTAGTCGATGTATTAAGTGCATCAGATGATGCGACCTAACAATGAATTTTTATAACACTTTTGGAATCTTGATAACTCTTTAGAGCCTTGATAACAGATTGATTTTAAAGAAACCATTTCAAAATCAAGTGCGAAAACAAGGCTGCATCACGCGTCAAGCTCTTGTACTAGTCGTCAAAGCTAAAGACGACGAGCCGCAGTTAACTTCGCTTCTAGCTGCAAGATATCTTCTCGTGCAAACATTTCTTCTAAAGTAGACAACAATTTTCGTCTCCAGTTCGGATATTCATCCATTGTGCCGGGAATATTAACTGGCGTGTCCATTTCTAGCCAATCTTCCAATTGTAAGCTCAACAGCGCACTAGAACCGGTTGCCATATGAATTTGCATCGCTTCACTTAACGCTTGGTTAATCATGATCTCACCTGCCTCATTCCTTTCGAGTTCTGGCAACTGATTATGCTGAGCTAATGTTTCAATAATATGTTTTCTTCGTGACTCTCGATCTTGCATTAAGACCTCAAGTTGCGCTTCATCGGGATACAGACCAATTTCTTTTCCTAAGGTTAAATCGGCACTGTTCCAAAACCCTCTCAATGTTGGCATATCATGAGTACAGAGCGCGGTCATCGACTGCTTCTTATAACTTTTCGGTGCAATGTATTGACCATCTTGTTCGGTTTCAAAAAAGAACACCTTATAAGAATGAATGCCCGCATCGTTCAGTTTCTCAACAATTTCTTCAGGAACCGTCCCTAAATCTTCTCCGATCACAGCACATTGATGTCGGTGACTTTCTAATGCCAAAATCGACATTAACTCATCCACGGGATAGTAAATATACGCCCCATCTTTGGCAGTTTTCCCTTTCGGAATCCACCATAATCTTAATAAGCCCAATACGTGGTCAATACGTAACGCGCCGCAATGACGCATGTTGGCACGCAATAAATCGATAAAGGGTTGATAGGCACGTTTGGTCAATTCATAAGGATTGAGCGGCGGCAGCCCCCAGTTTTGCCCTAAAGGACCAAAAATATCCGGTGGCGCACCAATACTGACATCTTGACATAGTGCCCCTCGGTCAGCCCAAGTTTCCGCACCGGAATCGCACACCCCAACCGCTAAATCACGGTACAAACCTAAGGCCATACCTTTTTGTTCTGCTAAGGCTTGCACTTGGGTTAATTGTTGATCCGCTAGCCATTGTAAGTACATAAACAATTGAACTTTCTGCGTATTTTTCTTGATGTAACTTTGAACCTCTGGCGAGTCAAAATGTTGTAATCCTGACTCAAATACAGGCCAACCCCACATGGATTGGTCTTGCGCTTTTAAATCTTGGTGTAATGCATCAAATGCCGCTTGGTGCAATAAGCTTTCACCACCTTGTTCAACAAATTGCGCAAATTGCTTAGCTCGATCGGTATCATGACTGATTTCTTGATCTATAAAAGTCGTAAACAGGTGTGGCAATATCGCCATTTTAAGCGCCGAAACTTCGGTATAATCGACCCATTGTTTTTGTCTATTGTCAGCCAAACGCTGTTGAAATGCCGCCTCATTTACTATGGTTTGTGCGGTCTCACAATGGGCAAATTCTGGCACAGCTTCCACATCGATATACATGATGTTTAGCCAGCAGCGTGATGAAGGGCTGTATGGACTGGCCCCTTCTGGATTAGCCGGAAATAAAGAGTGAATCGGGTTAAGCCCGACGAAATCACCACCACCTTCGGCAATCTTATGCACTAAATATTTTAAATCAGAGAAATCACCAATGCCCCAGTTCGTCTTTGAAGTGACAGAATACAACTGAATACTTGGTCCCCATAACCTCTCTTCATTCATCAACTTGGGCTGCTTATAACAGGAAGTTGGGGTAATGATTAAGCGCATGGTAAAGGGTTTATTGCGACGCTTACGGAACAAAGTCACTTGGTGATAGCCTAGCGGTAAATCATTCGCAAGACGGAAAACCAAAAACCCTTTTTGTGCTCGTTCATCTTCTACAATTTGGGATTCAAGATAGCCTTCAAAACGCTCGCCTTGTTCAGTGTCAAGTTGCCATGAGAACTCGCTAATTCGCGCAGCAGGGCTAATATGCAGCTTAATTAATACCTCTTTACCAGCATGCACCACTTGAACCGGTGCCAATACATCCACTTTATGGCGTAATTCCGCTTGAGCCAGTAACTCAGCATCGGACACAGCAGTGTCATAACCTAAAGCTTGTAATAATTCTTCAATAATATGTTCACTCACGTACGCAGGTTCGCCCCACGCACTGATATAACGATCAACGATACCTTCACGGCTTGCGACTTGCTTTAACACCGAGGAATGGCTATTTAAATCTGTTGTTGCTCGCGTTGCATGTTCCATAACCTTCCATACTCCATAACACGTTGCTGATAGGCTTTTAATCAATGATATCGGTTGATCACAATACTGCCGCGCTCCTTCTATAATCACATCCTCCTTTATTTCGCAGGATAAGGAGTAGAGGAAGGGCGTAGGCGGTCAAAAAGCCCAACAAAATGAGATCTAGAGCAGCATTTACAATATAAACCGGAGTAAGATCACACACGTTTTCAAGAGGCGTGGTATTTTAAAAACCAATAACAGCTCGTCATTTCTAAAAAAAACATCTAAAAGTATGAGCTTGATAACAAAATAAAGTCGTTTTTATTTTGGCTAAAACATCTAATTATTCGAGTTAATTTACATTTAACAATTTATTAATCAGAGACTTACGCTGCCATGTGGATACCATCCAAACTCAATCGCCCCGCTCGTCTGCACAACGCCATTTTACGCTCACGTTTACTCGACGCTCTTACTCATGCCCCCTATTACAAGTTGGTTTTATTTCGCTCTCCAGCAGGCTATGGCAAAACCACTCTGGCAGCACAATGGCTAAATAATCATCCGAATTTAGGCTGGTTTAACATTGATGAAAACGATAATGATTCTTTTCGTTTTGCCAATTACTTCTTACAAGCATTCAATAAAGCCACAAATAACACTTGCCCCAATACTCAGGCATTAGCAGAGAGCCGGCAATTTGCTAATTTAACCAGTTTATTCAGTGAGTTATTTGGAGAGTTTGGCTTCAATGACACTCAAACCTACTTGGTGCTAGACGATTACCACCTGATCACCAACGATGAAATCCACGATGGCCTGCGCTTCTTCCTCAAACACATGCCTGATAACATTACCTTGGTGATCACTAGCCGCACTCATCCTCCTCTGAATACCGCCAATTTACGTGTGCGTGATTTATTGATTGAGGTGGATAACAATTTATTGGCGTTTGACCAAGAGGAAACCGAACGATTCTTCCATAAACGTATCGCTGACCGTCAATATGCCAGTAGCATCTTAGAATCGTTACGCACTCAAGTAGAAGGTTGGGCCTCTGCTTTACAACTTATCGCTCTTCATGCTCAACAATTCCCTGGGGCGCTTGAGCAATCGGCCAGTTCCATTTCTCATTTCAATCAAGATCACATCTGGGATTATTTAGCCGAAGAAGTGTTTGATCAGCTCACCCCAGATTTACAAACCTTTTTATTGCAATGCTCGGTACTCGATATGTTTAACGCTGAGTTAATTGCAGAATTGACGGGGCGAGACGATGCTCTGGCTATGCTAGATTCATTAAATCGCTTTGGCTTGTTTTTGCATCCAATGGAAGGGGAAGATAACTGGTTTCGTTTTCATCACCTGTTTGCCGATTTCTTGCGCCATCGTCGTTACAGTCAAATACCAGAACAAAGGGCAAAGCTGCACTATAACGCTGCCAAAGCCTGGCTAAAACAACCAAGACCAGAAACCGCATTGATGCATGCTCGAAAAAGTAATGACCAGCAACTGATCAGCGAGATTCTTTCACAGCACGGCTGGCATATGTTTAATAATGGTGAATTGCAAGAGCTCGAAAGTACCATCAATGCGCTGGATCCAGATGTGTTATTTACTTCCCCTCGCCTTTGCTTATTACGCGCATGGTTAGCACAAAGCCAACACCGTTATAACCAAGTTTCAGATTTAATTATCGAAGCTGAAGAAAAGCTATCTCAACATAATATTGAGCTCACCGATGCCCAAATTGGTGAGTTTAAAGCGCTTTCTGCTCAAGTTGCGATTAACCAAAATAACCCAGCCTTGGCACTGGAAACAGCCGAATTTGCCTTGCAACAATTACCAGTATCGAGCTTTCGCAGTCGCATTGTGGCAACCTCAGTGATTGGTGAGGTCTATCATGTGATCGGTGAATTGGATAAAGCCTTAGAAACCATGCAACAAACTGAAGTGATGGCTCGCGAAGATGGCGTTTATCATCAAGCGTTATGGGCGATGTTACAACAAAGTGAGATTCAGTTGGCTAGAGGCTATGGACAAGCGGCTTTTGAACTGGTCAATAAAGCCGAACAATTTAGTAAAGACAATCACTTACAGCAAGTCCCTTTACATGAGTTTATGTTGCGAATTAAAGCACAAATTTTATGGTGTTGGCATCGTTTAGATGAGGCGGAACAATGTGCTCATCAAGGGTTAGAGGTACTTGCTCCTTTCAAAACATCACGTTCGTTACACTGTTATTCGATGTTATCGCGTATTGCGCTCGCTCGTGGTGAACTGGATAAAGCCGCCCGTTATCTAGACACTTGTAACCAACTCAAAGCCAATAATCACTATCATATTGATTGGCGGGCTAATGCCGATTTCTCAAACCTTCTTTATTGGCAAGTCACTGGCGATAATGAGGCGGTTAAAACATGGCTACACGATTGTGAGGAGCCTCGCTCTGCGGTAAACCATTTCCAACAGTTACAATGGCGAAATATTGCTCGTGCAGCGCTGCAAGTTGATGATCTTGACCGAGCTGAACAGGTACTTAACTTCATTCAAGCGCAAACCCAACAGTTACACTTAGTCGCAGACAGAAACCGTAATTTAGTGCTAGAAGCCGTCCTAGCGGTTAAGAAAAAAGATCACTCTCAAGCGTTATTGCACCTTAAAGAAGCTCTCATCTTAACCAATAGTACCGGAATGATTGGTAACTTCCTGTGCAACAGTGAAATCATAGCCCCATTATTGCAAAGCTTATTACGGAACAAACAGTTAGCCGAATTAGAAAGCCATCGCGCTCAACATTTATTGCAATTGATGTCCAACAAAGAACGTGCCCGTTCGGTGCATTTTGATGAAGATTTTGTGGCAAAGCTTTTATCACTTCCTGAACTTCCAGAGTTGATTCGAACCAGCCCGCTGACCCAACGAGAATGGCAAGTACTTGGTTTAATTTATTCAGGGTTAAGCAATGATCAGATTGCCGCTGAATTTGATGTCGCCCCGACCACCATCAAAACTCATATACGCAATCTCTACCAAAAAATGGGCTTAGATAATCGTCAACATGCTATCAAAACCGCAGAACACTTAATTCAATTGATGGGATTACAAGCACATTAATCTTTTTCGCTCCCATCAACCACTCAATGCATGGGAGCGAGTATCCTCGAATAGACAAAGCGTGACCTTAATACAAGCGTTCAGTTTTGTGACATGGTATAAATAATCATTAAAGACATAGTTTATATTGAAAAAAGATGACATAAATAACACAAGGTAACCTGCCTACTGATTAAGGATGATCACATGGCCGTATTTTTAAAAAAGAAACGCAAATCAACATTACTTCTCAGCCCGACGGAAGGACGCCTCTTTGCCGTTTTCACCTTAATTCTCTTATTAACGCTCTTATGGCAAATTAGTGACGGCTCTCATCAAAATCAAGCTATAAAACCACTCAAACAATACCAATACTTATTCAATCTTGCGTGTCAACAAGCCTTAAACCAAGGCAGTGAACGCGATAGTGCGTATTGTGTCCATGCTCAATCTTATAACCAAATGTTTACTGTTTCGGTTAAAGATCAAAGGATTGTCGCCTCTGAAATTTTAGCGCTAGAAACTTATTTTGAGCGTTATTATCGCCCATTTAATGAACCTTCCACGATAACTCATTAACTGCATAATATTTTTCATTAAAAACTATCGTAATTGTCAATTATCAACCACACTCAATAGGTCAGTTACTCATCAATGACACTGACGCAACACAAGCACAACCTAGCTTTTATACCAATCACACTCATTAGATAATCAGCTAATGAATACGGTTGGAATTACTATACCTTTAATAATCTCGGTTGCTCTGCTTGTTTATACTTCTTGGCTTTAGTTGCACTCCTCCCCATTTTGCAACTAAAGCCAATTTTTCGTTGCTGAGGGATCCCAATGATAAAAACATACTTTAACCACTATTTGTTCGTTCAATCATCATCACGTCATCGAAACCAAACACCACTGAAAAAAGTCAAACACCTTCTCACGCTCACCGTCATCACCGCAATATCCAGCGTCATCAGCCAAACCAGTTTTGCGCAAACGCCCGCCATTTATTCTAGCGAAAGTATCTTCCATCCCGTTTGGGCTGAGCACGGCATGGTGGCGAGCCAAGAAGCGCTAGCCTCTAAAATTGGCGTTGAAATCTTGCAAAAAGGCGGTAACGCAGTCGATGCAGGTGTGGCAGTTGGCTTTGCTTTAGCCGTCACCCTTCCCCGCGCCGGGAACCTTGGTGGTGGCGGTTTTATGATGATTTATGATGCAAAAAAGAAACGCACTTTTGCTCTCGATTATCGTGAAATGGCCCCCGCAAAAGCTTACAAAGATATGTATCTTGATAAAGACGGTAACGCAGTTGAAGAGTTATCGCGCTTTCATGGCTTAGCGGTCGGAGTACCGGGTACGGTAGATGGTTTAATTACCGCCTTAGAAAACTATGGTACTTTGGATCTCAAAACCGTCATAGCTCCTGCCATCAAACTGGCCGAACAAGGCATCGTTGTAACACCGGATTTATATACCTCTTTGCAAAGCGCAAAAGAACGGTTGCAAAAATGGGACAGCAGTAAACCGGTTTTCTTCAAAAATAACGGCCAAGCGGATTATCAAATTGGCGATAAATTCATACAAAAAGATCTTGCCCACTCACTTAAACTCATAGCTGAACAAGGCCGTGATGGTTTCTACCAAGGAGCCACCGCCAAGGCTATTGCCGATTCAGTCACCGCTGCTGGCGGCCTAATGAGCATTGAAGATTTAGCAAGTTACAAAGCAGTGATTCGTGAGCCAGTGATGGGAAATTATCGCGGTTACAGTATTGCTTCTATGCCTCCTCCCTCCTCTGGCGGCATTCATATCATCCAGATCTTAAACATTTTAGAAAACTACCGCATCGGTGCCATGGGACACAATACCGCTGATACCATTCATGTGATGGCCGAAGCAATGAAATTGGCCTACGCTGACCGAGCCGAGTATTTAGGCGATCCAGATTTTGTGAAAGTGCCAATGAAAGGCTTAACCAGCAAGGACTATGCGCATTCCTTATTTGAGCAGATTTCCAAAGACAAAGCTCGCCCAGCGAAAGACATCAAACATGGGCAGCCAATGCCTTATGAAAGTGACCAAACCACCCATTTTTCGGTGATGGATAAAGATGGTAACGCCATTTCCAATACTTACACCTTAAATTTCTCGTATGGCACAGGCATGGTCGCCAATGGCACTGGCATTCTTTTAAATAATGAAATGGATGACTTTTCTGCCAAACCGGGCGTCCCCAATGGTTATGGTTTAATTGGTGGCGATGCTAACGCGGTAGCGGGTGGTAAGCGTCCCCTTTCGTCAATGAGCCCAACATTGGTGTTTAAAGATGGCAAACCAATATTGGCAACCGGTAGCCCTGGTGGCAGCCGTATCATTACCACGACGTTACAAATCATCATGAATGTCATTGATCATAAAATGAATATTGCTGAAGCCACCAATGCAGTGCGAGTACATCATCAATGGTTACCAGATGAACTGCGCATTGAAAAAGGCTTAAACCAAGATACGATTAATTTGCTCAAAGCCAAAGGACAAAACGTGGTAGAGAAAGAGGCCATGGGCAGTACCCAATCCATTATGCATAATGAGGGTGGTTTCTTTGGCGCTTCCGATCCGAGAACGCCAAGCGCTTTAACGACTGGATACTAAATTGAATACTGATCGCTCAACTATATTTTAGGAGATGAATATGAAGTCATGGAGCCCCCTATTACTCGGATTCTGCACTCTAGTGACTGCCAATGTGACATGGGCAAATGTTTCAGAGGTAGATATGTCAGAGGCTGATATGTCAAAGACCAGTATGTCGAACACAACCGGCGATAATGGACTCATCCAGGTTAAAAGCCAGCATAGTGTTCAAGCGACGACAGATAAACTGGTAAGCACTTTGAAAGCCAAAGGAATGACTGTGTTTAATCGCATTGACCACGCTCAAAGCGCCAAAAATGTCGGTATTACTTTACGTCCAACTCAATTGGTGATCTTTGGTAACCCGAAAGTCGGCTCCCCCTTAATGGCCTGCCAGCAATCTTTTGCTATCGATTTACCACAGAAGGCTTTAATCACCGAAGATGACGGTGGCCAAGTTTGGCTAACTTATAACGATCCACAGTATTTAGCCAAACGACATAACCTAAGCGGTTGCGATGAGGTGCTCAGCAAAGTGAGCCAAGCGTTAGCCAATTTTGCCAAGGCGGCGACTCAATAACCTTTCCTACCTATAAAGACAAAGGGCTTCATTTTAAGAGCCCTTTTTGTGTCTGCACGGCTGATTTAATCCCACTTTATAGGTTTAATTCTACCTCATTAATTTCACCTTCTATCACGAGAAACTACGGCTGTAATTTCAGTTTATCTTGAATAAAATCTAGAAACAGTGAAATTCTTGAAGCCAACGCACTTTGTTTGTAATACACCGCTTGTATTGATTCACGTCGATTAGGATGAATAATCGCCTCAGGCAGTACTTCCACTAAGAGGCCGCGATCTAGTTCTTTATGGATCATATAGTAAGATAACGCGCAAACCCCCAATCCATTTAAGCACAGTTGCTTAATCACCTCGCCACTACTGGCTTTAAGCGAAAAATTCGGCACTTCATCCACCTCTTTTAAATACCAATGATTCAAATGTGAAGAATGGGAAAAACCGATCAATTTATGCTTAAACAATGCCTCAACTGTCTTTGGCTCCCCCGTGTGGTCTAAATATTCTGGGCTTGCCACCAATTTAAGTGGACTACGGCCTAACGAACGTGCATGCAAGGTTGAATCTTTTAAATCCCCAATACGAATAGCAACATCCACTTTGTTATCCAACAAATCCACCACCGTTTCATTGGTGGTCAATTCTAATTCAATATTCGGATACAAACGCTCAAACTCCGCTAAATGCGGTACGATTTGATGCACCATAAAAGGAAATGCTGAATCTACCCGTAATTTTCCAACCGGCTCAGTTTGCTGAGAACGTAAATGCTGCTGACCCAATTCGAGTGTTTGTATCGCTTTTTGAGCGTACGTTTTAAAGACCGCCCCTTCTTCCGTCATGACGAGTTTTCGAGTGGTGCGATTAAACAAAGTCGTCTCCAGCTGTTTTTCCAATCGAGCCACCGCACGAGACAGCGTCGCAATTTGAATATTCTCTTTCGCCGAAGCTTTAGAAAAACTTTCATTTTCAGCCACAGCCAAAAACGCGAGTAAATCTTCTGTTTTAATCATGTTGTTTCATTTCCTTTTAAGTCCTCTCATCATCATAATTCTTTTGCAGTTTAATCAAAAGTTATTTGTCTTTATTGATATTAATGAAAAACAAAGCCTCTGTTACCATGTACAACATCATCATGAAAATGACTTATAGGATTCTTATGCAAAACGATCTATTTACCCCCGTACAATTAGGCAATCTCACCTTAAACAACCGTATTGTTATGCCACCAATGACTCGTTCACGTGCAAAAGATGGCTGTGCTAATGCCATGATGGCGGAATATTACGCACAACGTGCACAAGCCGGACTTATCATTTCTGAAGGCACACAAATCTCCCAACTTGGCCAGGGTTATGCCTGGACTCCTGGTATTCATACTGCCGAACAAATCCAAGGTTGGAAACTCGTCACTGATGCGGTACACGCCAAAGGTGGTAAAATTTTTGCCCAGCTTTGGCACGTAGGCCGAGTCACTCATTTAAGCAATACCGGTGGCGTGCAACCGATTTCATCCAGTGACCTTGCTGCTGAAGGCGTGAAAGTCTTTATCGACGAAAAAGATCAGCCAAATTTTGTGCCATGTTCTACACCAAGAGCCATGACTCATGATGACATCGAGCATGTGAAAGCTGAATATTATCAAGCGGCACTAAATGCATTAGAAGCAGGTTTTGATGGTGTTGAACTGCACGCAGCTAATGGATATCTCATTAATCAATTTATCGATTCTGAAGCAAATAACCGTACGGATGAATATGGTGGCAGCACCGAAAATCGTCTGCGCTTTTTAGGTGAAGTGGTTGATCAATTAGTGGCCGCGGTAGGTAAAGAACGGGTTGGCGTCCGCCTTGCCCCATTCACTTGCTTAAATGGCACCGTAGATTCCGACCCTGAAGTCACTTATATCGAAGCGGCTAAATTGCTTAATCGCAAAGGTATTGGTTACATTCACATTGCGGAAGTTGATTGGGATGACGCTCCAGATACCCCTATCTCATTTAAGCAAAACCTACGTCAGGCTTTTGATCAAACCATCATTTTAGCGGGTAAATATAACCCAGAAAAAGCCCAACAAGCGTTAGAACAAGGTTTTGCCGATATGGTAGCGTTTGGTCGTCCATTTGTGGCAAACCCAGATTTAGTTACTCGAATCAAACACCAATATCCACTCGCCGAGCATAACCCAGACACACTATTTGGCGGCGCAGAACAAGGGCTTACCGATTACCCTACTTATTCTGCGGCAAACCAATAAGGTATGAATATGAATCAAACCTTTGACACTCAAGCTTGGTGTGTACAAACAAAAACGCATGATTTGCAGTTAACCGACAAAGCCCTAGCTCCCCTAGCGGATAATGAAGTTCGCATAGAAAATCGAGCCATTGGATTAAACCCTGTGGATTACAAAGTGATACATGGCGGCGTATTATCCGATGGTCAGATTGCCGGTGTTGATGGCGCAGGTATTATCACCGCGGTAGGCTCATCAAGTTTAGAGCATTTACTGGGCGCTCGCGTGGCTTACCATCAAAATCTAAAACGTGATGGTAGCTTTGCCAAGCATATTCATCTGCAAGCAAAAGTGATTATTCCGATTCCAGAAGAGATGGATTTCATTACCGCAGCCAGCTTACCTTGCCCCTTGCTAACCGCATGGCAAGCCGTTGAAAAAGTCCCCGCCAAAGCAGGCCGTGAGGTATTAGTCAGTGGCGCATCAGGCTCGGTAGGACGTTACTTAATCCAATTACTGTCTCAAAAAGGTTTTCAGGTTTCTGTGACCGCGAACCCGAACCGTCATGAGCAGTTGGCCGCACTGGGAGCTAGCCATTGCTATGCCATGGATGCTCAATTTAATGAACGTCAATTTTTTGCCATTTTTGACACTCGCTCTAGTGACAGTGCGCAACAATTAGCGCCAGCATTACAGGCAAATGGTCATAGTGTAAGCATTCAAGGTCGGCTCAATACACAGCCTCTTGCCGCTTTCGGGCGTTGTATTTCCTTGCACGAAATTGCCCTTGGTGCCTTACATCAAGAAGGGTTAGAGATAGATTGGTTAGAATTAACTCAAGCGGGCCAATCGTTACTGGCTCAAATTGAAAGCGGAAGCTTAATCGCCAACCCTGTTCATACCGTCAACTTCGATCAGCTCAGTGAGGCTTTATCAGAATTTGAACATCGTCGCAAAGCCCTTAAGTACGTTGTACAGTGCTAGTTATCTGACATTTATTTATAACAAGGAGATCGCTATGTCTTCCCATTTAATGCCCGCTCTTGGCGCTGGTACGTTTCGCCTCAAAGGTCAAGATGCTTATCAATCGGTTGAAATGGCTCTAAAACTTGGTTATCGCCATATCGATACCGCGCAAATTTATGGTAACGAAGCCGAAGTGGGTCAAGCTATCACTGATAGCCAGCTTGATCGTTCAGAGCTGTTTTTAACCACAAAGATTTGGATGGATAAATTTGCCCAAGCCGATTTTTTACCAAGTTTAAAAGAGAGTTTACACAAGCTACAAACGGAATATGTGGATCTGCTTTTGATCCACTGGCCATTAAAAGATGAATCCGTTTCTATGACCGAATACCTAACTGAACTGAAAAAAGCAAAAGACCTTGGCTTAGCCCGTCACATTGGAGTGTCTAACTTCACTACTGCGCAAATGACGCAAGCCATTGAGATTTTAGGTGACGGTGAGATTTTCACTAACCAAGTGGAGATTCATCCTTACTTGCAAAATCGAGCCGTAGTTGAGTTTTGTCAGCAACACAACATTTTAGTCACCGCCTACATGCCTTTTGCTTACGGTGATGTGCTAAAAGATGATGTTATTTGTTCCATTGCAAAAAATCATCAAGCAACCCCCGCTCAAGTGGTACTCGCTTGGATTATTCAACAAGGGTTTGTCACCATTCCTTCCAGCACCAAGGAAAAGAACCTGGCTAGTAACTTAGAATATTCAAAAGTGACACTCAGTGAAGATGACATGAAACAGATCGCCACGCTCGATCGTAATCATCGTCTTGCGAATCCAGATTTCGCACCTAACTGGGATTAAAATTGACAACATGATATAAGGCTCGACAAGGGCCTTATTTTTTCTCTGATATGCCAAGTAATAAAACTTAATACTGAGTATTAGAGCAGCATACTAAAATGGCAGTGATCGCAGTCGATACGCTGCTATTTCTAAAACGTTTTTGCCCCGAAAAGATCCCTCTCCCCCAAAAAGCACAAATCAAGCGTCACTCAAAATCATTATTCTGGAAACGAGGGACGAGTTATCCGGAATCTCTCACACCAATGAAACTAACGTGAAAACGAGTAAGAAAGTATCAGCATAAGTGCCACAATAATGAACTTATCCATATATTTTCTCATGCTAAATACTCCTGTTTTCGGTTAGTTTTAGATACTGAGTAAATTCACAATCTGTCATCATGAATTGCCTTAAATGAACTATACGGATTATTTCCGCACTTTATGCTGAATGAATATGTGATAAGTTCTACTTTATTAATAAATTTAGTGAGTTAGCTTGCTGATCTAAAAAGTGTCTGAGAAGATAGACGGAAAAACTAGACGGATTTTTTCCGTCTATTAAATTGTGAGCTGTTACTTGAGGGATCGATATATGGAAAGTGTTTTCGTAGATGTATTAGCAACCATTATTGGTGGCTGTATTTTAACATTTTTATTCTTTTTGATAAGGGAGAAGTGTTTTCCTTTACCTAACATTAACGGTATGTGGCACCTAAAAAACATTACAAAGAATAGTGCATATAATCCATATAAAGGAATGACATTGGGCTATACCGCTATTTTATGGTGTGAAGGAAACAAGGTTTCGGGTACTACTGAAAAAGTTTATGAAAATTCAGTCAATGGAGAGCGGGACTTTATTGGTACTAATAGGTGTCGTGGTGTTATTGATGGCTATATCCAGAAAAATTATTTCTCAAAGGACAAAATTTTTTTGCATGTAGTAGAAGACGGATTTGGCCGCGAGTCTACATACTCATACGAACTTACAGTTCAAAATAAAACACGCACACTCGAAGGAGTATTTTCTACTCTGGTTGCCGATCAAGATGGAGATACGACTTGGAGTAGGGAAAAAATTTGAAATTATTATACTTGCTTTTGTCCTTACCTTATCTGTTAGCTTCTTCTTTGCTTTATATTTTCAGCTCTAAGTTCAGGCGGTTAAATCGAGAAGTGACGAATAAAATAATAGATCTTGAACATCACTTTCCTACTGAATATAAGTATTATTTACAACTGTCAGAAGACCATCGAGGTAATGTTCATTTCGGTGTTGATCAACTATCTTTCTTTCGAGTTGTGTATGTCTATTTAATCAAAGGAACCAAACAAGGTGCTAGTACTATTGAGCAGCAACTGGTTAGAACTATCACCGGACGCTACGATTTGACGCTAAAAAGAAAGTTGTCTGAGCAGCTATTAGCTATATCAATTTCAAGAGAATTTGATAAGAACCAAATAACATCAGCATATATTCAAACTGCATATTTGGGTGCTAATATCAAAGGGGTTTTTCAGTTAGCTAAACATTTGGGTCTGGACTTCTGGCACGATAGCGAGGCTCTTTCTATAGAACTCTCAATTCGTTTAAAGTACCCAGAACCATCAGCACATACAGTTTTGTGGTTAACAAAATATCATCAAAGAAAGGAGCACATCCTAGCACTAGCAAACAAAAAGCATACAAGGCGCTCAAGCAAGAATGAGCTAACGCGCGTCACTTAGCTTGATCTTAGGTTACTAAATTGGGTGCATAGATCGCAGTTTACCTATGATTTTTATCTTATTATCACTTTGCATAAGTCGTTGATAGGAGATACAAAATGGCATGTAATTGTTGTGGTAAACGGTTAAATATCGGTATGATTCACAAGATAGATCCAGCAACTGGTCAAAAATACAAATCTTGTCCTCATTGTTCTGACGCTAATGGAGGAGAACATGTTTTCCATCCATATCCGTTTAACTTTGGGAAAACACCGGCTCGCAAAACTGCACGTAATCCCGATGGCTACCAGAGTTACTGTATTGATTGCCGCAGGCTTGCTAAAGGTGTAGCCTCGAATGTCTATCGTAATGGAAGAACATGTAGCAGTTTAATATAGAGGTTCAATGCAAGTTTTTAAAGAAGATGCCGTTGAATGGCTTTCAACGTTAGCTGACGCTAGCGTTGACTTAGTTATCACTGACCCACCATACGAATCATTGGAAAAACACCGGAAAATTGGGACAACGACAAGATTAAAGGTAAGTAAGGCATCAAGTAATCAGTGGTTTCAAATCTTCCCAAATGAGAGGTTTGAAAGTCTTTTACAAGAAGTGTTCCGAGTCCTAAAGAAAAACTCTCACTTCTATTTGTTTTGCGATCAGGAAACAATGTTCGTAATTAAGCCAATAGCTGAGAGAGTAGGGTTTAAATTTTGGAAACCAATCGTTTGGGACAAGGTCACTATTGGTATGGGCTATCACTATAGAGCTCGGCACGAATACATACTTTTCTTTGAGAAAGGTAAGCGTAAGCTCAATGACTTAGGTGTGCCTGATATACTTCAATCTAAAAGGGTCTATAGAGGCTACCCAACTGAAAAACCCGTAGACTTACTTGAGGTACTTATTTCTCAAAGTAGCACTGAAAATGAGTTAGTTATGGATCCATTTTTTGGTTCTGGTTCGACACTCATTGCCGCTAGGAAATTAAATCGAAACTACATCGGTTGTGATATTTCAGATGTAGCTCATGAGCATTTTCAAGATAGAGTAAAAAAATAGTAACCTAAGAAACGTTCAAGGTTTCAACATACTTTTCTTAATCGGATAAAAATGGTTTAGTTCAATAACCCTAAATAAATTACTATCCTACCGATCATCTAAAAGCTCTTGAATAGCACTATTTAGCGCCCTCTTTTGATTCTTATGCCGATTTTTAACAGCCTTTTTGAACATTGGTATTTGCAGAACCGGAGTGATTTTTGTCAAACTAATCTGCCTCTATATAGATAAAAAAATGCCGCAGAATCGATGCACTCTGCGGCGCTTCCTTTACGCTAAGCGAAGTGAATTACCCTTTCACCCCACCAGCAGTTAAGCCCCCCACCAAGAACTTCTGAGCCAGCAAGAACACTATGGTGATTGGTAATGCTGACAACACAGCGGCGGCGGCAAAGTCGCCCCATAAATAGTTTTGTGGGTATAAGTATTGCTGCATACCCACCGCCAAGGTGTAAGAATCGACATCACGCAGCAGTAATGATGCGACTGGTACTTCGGTCACTGCGGCAATAAATGACAAGATAAACACCACCGCAAGAATTGGCACAGATAATGGCAACAAGACTAAGCGGAATGCTTGCCAAGGGGTTGCACCATCAAGGGCCGCTGCTTCTTCTAGTGAGTTATCAATCGATTCAAAATAGCCTTTAATCGTCCACACGTGCAGTGCAATACCGCCCATGTAAGCAAACACCACACCGCCGTGAGTGTTGAGGCCTAAGAATGGAACGTAAGTCCCTAGACGATCAAACAATGCGTACAATGCGACAAGAGCAAGAACCGCTGGGAACATTTGGAAAATCAGCATAGAGCGCAAGATAACGGTTTTACCTTTAAACTTCATACGAGCAAACGCATAAGCACAGGTAGTCGAAAGCACCACAATACCAATTGCGGTTAAGCCCGCGACTTTTACTGAGTTCCACAGCCATAGCAAGACTGGGAAAGGCGGTTTAGTGACTGTGCCATCAGCATGTACCACATCAAAGCCTAGTGCCAGTTTCCAGTGTTCTAGTGAAGGATTACGTGGAATCAAATCCCCTGCTGCATAGTTACCTTCACGGAAGGAAATCGCAATCACCATTAATAGTGGGAACATCATTAATGCTAAGAAAACCCACATTCCAATATGCGTTACCCAAACACGGTACTTCAAAGATTTAGGTTGAACCATAGCCATGTTAAATCTCCTTATTCTGTTTCTAACTTAGTGAACTTCATATTCAGTAGCGATAAGCCGCCCACTAATAAGAAGATTAAGGTTGCAATCGCACCGGCTAGGCCGAAGTCTTGACCACCTGCGCCTTCAAACGCAATACGGTAGGTGTAGCTCACTAATAAATCGGTATGACCGGCAGGAACACTGGTGCCAATCATATCTGGCGCACCGTTGGTTAATAGTTGAATCAGTACAAAGTTGTTGAAGTTAAAGGCAAAACTGGCAATTAATAACGGCACCATAGGTTTAACCAATAACGGCAGGGTAATTTTCATAAAGTTATCAATCGGGCCTGCGCCATCCATTGCGGATGCTTCATACAAATCATCAGGAATCGCTTTTAACATCCCCATCGCTAAGATCATCATGTATGGGTAACCTAGCCAAGTATTGACAATAATGATCATGGTTTTAGCAAGGAACGGGTCGGTAAACCAAGCCGGGCTTAAACCGAACAAGCCTTGCAATAATTGGTTGATCTCACCAAAACTTTGGTTAAAGAGACCTTTGAATATCAAGATGGAAATGAATGCCGGCACCGCATACGGCAAGATAAGCAATACACGGTAAACGCCACGGCCTTTCAACGCTTCCCAAGACACGATTTGCGCTAAAATTACCCCTAGACCGAGAGTAAGCGCAACCGTTGCCGCGGCAAAGACCACAGTCCAAACGAAGATCTTAAAGAATGGTCCTTGGATCCCTGGGTCACTGAAAATACGAGTAAAGTTATCAAAACCAATGTTAACGATAAATCCTGGGGTGATGGGCTCACCAATAAACTGCCCATCGGCATCCACCGCTTGATAATAACCAATCTCGTGATTAGGTTTCAGGACTTGTTCAGTCTGATTGTTAACTAAGGTTTCACCATCAGCATCTAAATGATATAGCGGTTTCACCTGAGCAAACTTACGCAACCCAGACATAATCAAATCCACACCCTCGGGCGTTTCAACTGCCAATTGACTCAATACGGCACGATGTTTAATCACCTCTTTCAAGGGCGCTTTTTTGCCGGGTAGTTCACTGACCGGCATTAAGGCAATGTGCCCTTGTAATTGCTTAACTGAATCGTCAGACAAAGAAATCGGTTGAGAGGCTAACCAATGGTCACCTTGTTGCAGAGCAATCGAATACACATCATCATATTGGCGTAGTTCAAATTTGTAACTCTCACCACTTTGAAAGCTTTGCTCTAACAAAACCCCTTGCGCTCGCTGAAAGCTCAATTGGTTCGCACCACTGTAGTTGGTAAAGGCTAAGCCAATGGTGTAAATAAGAGGAAAAATAATGAACAGCACCATCCCTGCCACACCAGGATAAATATAACGGTGTGCGTAAGTGCGTTTACGTGAAAAAACGTAAATCCCCATGGAGGCCAACACCAAGGTCAGCAAGGCAAAGGCAAACTCACCACGAGCGTACATCAAGACAATCGCATAGCCATTTAATAGACCAATCGCCGAGAGAACCGCCGTTTTTAACCAAGGAAATGGGCGTGACTCAGATAAAGCCGCCGCATGAGAAGACATAATATTCGATGACATAATAAATTCCGTTTCTATATCGATATTTTACCGACAGCTTAAATAAACCTAATAAAGTAAAAATCGAAAGCGCTGGAAACTGCACAAATGTTAATCATATTAAAATGCAAACTCTCTAAAAAATCTGATTTTACAAAAAGATAGGATTAACACTCTTGATGGAAAAAGGATAAATTTCGTAGAAAAAAGAAACCTTAACCCAAAATAAAGCAGACGGATAATAAAGAGTGCAGACCTTAAAATAGGGAGGCACTTCCTCCCTATTTCACATAGATAAATAACCTTATTTGGTCATGCGCTCAGCAACGGTATCTAATGCTTCTTTCACACTTTGACGACCATTTACCACATTACCAATGGCCGCTTTTTCTGCGTACCAGAACGCTGACATTTGCGAAATATTTGGCATGATTTCACCAGTTTCGGCGTTTGCCATGGTCGCGGCAATACGCGGGTCTTTGGCTAACTCAGCTTGGTAAGCTTTCAACGCCACGGCACCAAGTGGAGTATCATCATTCACTTCTTTCAAGCCTTCTTTGGTTAACATGTAGTTTTCAATGAACTCGACAGCAAGATCCTTATTTGGCGACGCCGCGTTAATACCAGCCGTCAAGACACCAACAAAAGGTTTTGAAGGATGACCATTAAACATCGGCAACTTAGCGACGCCATAATTAATGCCCGCTTTATCAATGTTCGCCCAAGACCACGGGCCATTAATGGTCATCGCCACTTCGCCTTTATTGAAGCCTGATTCTGCAATGGTGTAGTCAACGTCAGGAGAAATGACTTTTTGATCGACTAAGCCTTTAACAAAGCTCATGGCATTTTGCGCACCTGCGTTATTCACACCAACATCTTTGGTGTTATAAGTGCCATTTTCAAATTTGAAGGCATAGCCCCCATCTGAAGCAAGGATAGGCCAAGTAAAGAAAGGTTCAGATAGGTTCCACATGATGGCGTGCTTGCCTTCTTTTTGTAGAGTTTTATCCAAAGCGGCAATGTCTTCCCAATTTTTAGGCGGAGTCTTAATAATGTCTTTATTGTAGATAAGAGAAAGAGACTCAACCGCCACCGGGTAACCGATATATTTACCGTCGTAACTCACTGCATCCCAAGTAAAATCCGCAAATTTAGCTTTAAAGCTGGTAGAAGGTTTCACTTCAGCTAATAAACCAGCTTGAGCATAACCACCAAAACGGTCGTGAGCCCATAACACAATATCAGGTCCATCACCGGTTGACGCCAATTGTGGGAATTTTTCTTCCAACTTATCTGGATGCGCCACCGTGACTTTAATGCCCGTATCGGCTTCAAACTTTTTACCTACTTCAGCAAGACCGTTATAACCTTTGTCACCATTAATCCAAATGGTTAACTGGCCTTCTTCGATAGCTGCCTGGGCACTCACACCCGTTAAAGCAAGACTACATAATATGGCAGTATTGAGGATTTTACTCATGTCCGTGATCCTTTCTCTTGTTATTATCAAAGTGCTACCAGTCTGTAGGGCTATAGCACCAATGCTACCGTTTGGTATGTAAAAATATTGCGAGAATTAGAAGACTAATACATCCTCCTAACTTCTACGCCCCCCAGCACCAAGCTAATTTTTGTGAGCTTGATTAACAATATTCTTCTTCCACGGTAAAAAACGCTCATCAAATGTGAACAAGCGCACATCATACTCCGTTAAAAAGCAGGGTTTTCTCCAAAAAGAAAAAAGTGTGATCTAGGCACTCCTCCCCCTTGATACCCCAATAAATTCATTGCTTAGGAGGAGGTAAAAGCCGGTGTTTTAGGTAAGATAGTTTCCACAGTCGCAATTTATGTTAGTTTCAGTAATATAAATAACACATTGATATATAAAAAATTTAGATGATAAGTTCACTGCCTATATCATCCAAAATCAAAATGAATAAGAAAGATAATCAGAAGGAAAGTCAGATGACGAGTGTGACTCTGCGAAAAGTATGTAAAGCGTATGGAAACAACCTCATATCGAAAGATGTCGATTTAGACATTCATGATGGTGAATTTGTCGTATTTGTTGGGCCTTCTGGTTGCGGTAAATCTACCTTATTGCGCTGCATTGCCGGCTTAGAAGATATTACCTCCGGTGAATTATTCATCGGTGAACAAAAAATGAATGACGTACCGCCTTCAGAGCGTGGTGTTGGCATGGTCTTCCAATCGTATGCGCTTTATCCGCACCTCAACTTATTCGACAATATGTCGTTTGGCTTAAAACTCGCGAAAGAAGATAAAGCCAAAATCAAATCTCGCGTGGATCAAGCCGCTGACATTCTACAACTTGGTCATTTACTAGAACGTAAGCCAAAAGCACTTTCAGGCGGTCAGCGCCAGCGTGTCGCCATAGGTCGAACCTTAGTGGCACAACCCGAAGTATTTTTATTAGATGAACCCTTATCTAACTTAGACGCTGCACTGCGTGTTCAAATGCGTATTGAATTGGCCAAATTACATAAAAAACTAGGCTGCACTATGATTTACGTAACCCATGATCAGGTGGAAGCCATGACTATGGCCGATAAAATCGTCGTCTTAGATGGTGGTAGCGTCTCTCAAGTGGGTAAACCTTTGGAGCTTTATCATTACCCACAAAACCGTTTTGTGGCTGGCTTTATCGGTTCACCTAAAATGAACTTCATCAACGTACAAGTGAAAGAAGTGGAAGCTGAACGCGTCAAAGTCGAACTGGCGAGCCAAGCCTCTTTTTGGATTCAAGTTGATGGCTCAACCGTAGAACAAGGCTCGCGTATGTCACTCGGTGTCCGACCAGAACACTTATTGCCAAGCGGTGAGGGTGATGTCGTTATTGAAGGTAAGGTACAAGTGGTCGAAAAACTGGGGAACGAAACTCAAGTTTATTTAAACCTTGATCATGTTGATGCCGATTTCATTTATCGTGAAAGTGATACGCTCGATGTAGAAGCCGGTGATAAATTTAAGATTGGCATTCCTGCTCATCGTTGCCATTTATTCCACAGCGATGGCCGTGCCTGCCAACGTTTGTTTAGGGAAAGAGGGGTATAACCGTCACACGAGTACAAGCTTAGTACCGATATCCACTCTGTTTATGCCTCAAGTACCCTATTTCAGCTTGAGGCTTTTTTGATCCTACAAAGTATTTTTATTGCCCAAACGCAAAAACAGCGCCAAACATCCTATTGAGCGCTGCTTTTTCTAGCTATCGAATTTTCTAGTTATCATCGTGCTAAGTTTATTGACGACCTTGAGGTGGTTCAGGCAGTTCGTCTTCTGTTAACGTGCCGCTACCGTCTTTATCAAATTGATCAAAATCGTCTAATAGCGGGCCTTTTACTTCGTCTTTGCTTAATTCACCGTCACCATTGGTATCCATCTGTTCAAAACTTGGTGGTCGCTGTGGTCGATCGTTATCTGCCAGTGCAGAAAAGCTATAAGCAGAAAACAATAAAGCTGACAACGTAATTATATATTTTTTCATTATCCATTCTCTTTCAAAATGATCAGGGGAATTGAAATGCTAAATTCAAAAAGTTTCTGTTCCAATCGCCTTTGGAACGGGAATCATTATCAAAAGAAAAAGTGAGGAGAATATGGATAAATTATGAATATAACGCCTCTACGTTCACTCTTATGGTGATGTTAGAGTTCGAGTTTGTAGCCCACCCCGTAAATTGACTTGATGCAATCTGATTCTGAATCAATCGCTTGCAGTTTTTTCCTTAGGTTTTTGATATGACTATCAATGGTTCTATCGATAACAATACGATTATCAGGATAAATATGATCCATCAATTGCTCACGATTAAATACCCTTCCTTGACGAGCAAAAAGTAAAGATAATAATTTAAATTCGGCTGGGGTCAGAGTTAAAGGCTGTTGATGATAATGAGCGGTCATCGTTTCTTCATTGATCTCTAAAACCACCTGAGCGGAAGCGTCTTCATGAGCGGCGGTGGTTCGCCTTAATACATTTTTAACTCTCGCCACAACTTCTCTGGCACTGTAAGGCTTGCAAATGTAATCATCGGCACCAAGTTCCAGCCCGAGAAGGCGATCAATTTCATCAACTTTTGCGGTCGCCATCATGACAGGGACATTGGAAAATGTTCTCAGCTCACGATAAATATCGAGCCCATCTCGATTAGGTAACATCAGATCCAATACGATTAAATTAGGAGAATGCTGTTTAACCCAATCAATAACGTGAGCGCCATCGGCAATAATATGAGTCTGAAAGCTCGATTGCTGCAAATATTCAGCTAGGATTTGAGCCAGCGTAGGTTCATCTTCTACAATCAAAATCGTCGCTTGATTAGAGGGCATGGTGTTTCCTTTAATGGTTATTCTGTTTATTGAGCAAGACTTCAATGGCGATTCCACCTAAATCAGATTGATAGGCCCTTATCTTACCTTGATGTCGCTCCACAATATTTTGGCAAATCGATAACCCAAGCCCAGAGCCACCTAACTCACGACTACGCGATTGATCCACTCGATATAAACGATCAAATAAGCGAGGTAATTGTTCAGTATCCACTGACGGTGCGCTATCTTCAACCACTAGTGCCACATGCTCGGATGACTCAGTGATGGAGACCGCAACTTTCCCTGGGCTATGGGTATAACGTAAACTGTTTTCCAACAAATTCACCATCAATTGCTGCAAGGTCTGAGTATCGCCAAGCAACATGACTTCAGCACTTGGATCATAATATTTTTTCAGTGATAGCCCCTGCTCTTCCATTCGATAGGCAAAGTTATCAATTACTTGGTCTATGGTAGCGATCAAATTTAAGTTTTTCGTCACCACTTCTAAAATACCAGAATCAGAACGAGAAAGAAGATACAAATCATCCACCAGTTTAGCTAAGCGCAAGACTTGATGATGCATAGAGTCAATGTATTTCGCTTCCGGTTGACGGATCCCATCTTGTATTGCTTCAATTTCACTTCGCAGCACTGCAATGGGGGTACGAAGCTCATGGGATATATCGGTAATCCATTGTTCTCTGGTTTTTTTCTGCTCTTTTAAACTTAGCGCTAAAGAATTAAAGGCATTGCCCAGCTCAGTGAATTCATCTTGACCACCGAGTATGATTTTCTCATCATAGCGCCCTGCCGATAACGATTGTGCCCCTCGATGGAGCTGCTTGAGTGGGCGTAAAAAATAGCGGACTAACAGCGCTGTCACGAATAAAGAGAACAAGCCTGCGACAGACACTATCCAATAGAGATTTTTTTGCTGTTGTTGATAAAAGCTTTCTACTAACGGGCCACTGAGACTATTTTTTTGTTCTATTTCCAGCCAACCAATACTCTTACCATTTTTCATCAAAGGTAGACGGGTAAATTGTACATTCTCTTGCTGCCCCTGCAACCGAGGGCCAAACACTAACGAACCATGATTATCCACCAAGGCAACTCGATGACTCAATGGCGTTAATAAATCCTCTTCTTGCTTTTGATTCGGCGCGCCTCTTTCTAGCGGAGGTAAAGCAAATTCACCAATTGAACGAAACATATCTCCCCAAATTCTGGGATGCTGTTTAAGTTCATCCCAACCGAACTTGTCACTGTAATAAGGTTGCAGCTTTTCCCCCAATACCACCACTTTTCCTTGCTCAATGTTATTCAAATAAGATTGAAAGCCGGTTTTAAAACTGTAGTTCACCAATAATGACATCCCGACAATTAATAGGATGCTGAGGCTAAATAAAGACACAAAGAGCTTAGTAAAAATAGTTCGTCTCATAATAGTCCGTCTCACAAGGTTTTTTCTCAATAGATTATATTTCAATGGGTTACTTTCCAAAAAGAAAGCAATAGGCGAAGCATTAACCGTGACATATTAGACGATGAGTTTGCAGGAAAAATGGAGAGATGAAAGCTAAAAATCCATATTTCCTCCATATTGACGCCATGATGCTTTTTTAAATTAGAGTTATTGATTTTCATAGGCATTAAAACATGAACGCATCTTCTCAAAATATTCCAAATTCGGAAAGCACAAGCTCTTATCTAAGAGAATTTCTCCATAATAAAAAGGTTAAATTGAGCCTAAGCTATAGTCTTTTGTTAATTACGCTGTATGCGGTTTCGTGGGTTTCTCCAATGGATAACAAAGGGCTGTATGTGCAAGCCATTATTCTGCTTAATCTCATTAGTATCACGGCATTTTATTTACAGTTTCCATTAGTTGGACGCCTTAAACATTTGCCGCTT
Organism: Vibrio aphrogenes; assembly: GCF_002157735.2. Classification (NCBI taxonomy): domain Bacteria; kingdom Pseudomonadati; phylum Pseudomonadota; class Gammaproteobacteria; order Vibrionales; family Vibrionaceae; genus Vibrio; species Vibrio aphrogenes. The sequence goes on along the minus strand of NZ_AP018690.1, from coordinate 270,241 downwards.
TTTAACCAAATAGATTGGAGTGTGGCGAAGCATAAAACGGTGGGCTATTGGATTGGTGGGATTTTCTTTTTACATCCATTTTTAATTATGGCGCCAAAATTATTATTATCCCCGTCCGATGGCTGGTTAGCGCTTCGCACCACAATCACCGCGCCTGAATTATTAACCGGCTTGATTGCTTGGGTATTATTAGCTGTCTGGGTAATCTTTTCAGCATTAAAAAATAAACTTGCTATGCGTTATGAAATTTGGCGCTTTTTTCACAGCTTAGGCTTTATTGTGATCACCATTTTAGCCACGATTCATATCACTTCCGTGGGCAGTCACGGTCAATTACAACAAGCCTTTAATACCGCCTTTTGGGTGCTATGTGCCTTGTCTATTTCCGGCACTATTTATAACTACGCCATTAAACCGGCTAAATTAAGTCAATCTCCTTTTGAAGTCACCGCGCTTAAAAAAGTCAGCACTACCGATTGGCAATTAACCATTACACCCAAAAACAACACTGACTTTCATTTTGAAGCGGGCCAATTTGTGTGGATAAACACCCACCCATCGGCCTATCACCTTGATTATCATCCATTTTCAATCGCATCGAGTGTTAATGAGCTTCCTAATCTCAGCTTTATTATTCGCGAGCTAGGAGATTACACCCAACAACTTGATACGCTTTCTGTCGGACAAACTGTTTATGTCGATGGCCCTTTTGGTCAAATGAACCTGCGTCAAACTCACACACAAAAAGCGATTACCTTGATTGCAGGTGGCGCAGGTATCGGCCCCATGCTCAGCCTTTTAAGACAACTAGCCGCTAACCAAGATCCGCGCCCAATTCGCTTAATTTATGGCAATACTCGGTTTAACCAGATCAGCATGCAAAATGAAATTAAACAATTAGAAGCCACTATGCCTAACTTTAAACAAATCTTAGTGTGTAATGAGCACGTACCTGATGAAAACGTTCATCAAGGCGTGATTAGCCAAGCACTTATCCATCAAACGCTATTCCAAGAAGATCTCGGCATTAACAATAAAGATTGGGGCATTTATTTATGTGGCCCCCAAGGCATGATTGATTGTGTTTTAGAAGATCTTCTGCAATTAAACATTGCCAAAAATCATATTCATTTTGAGCAACTGTCATTCTAATTGTCATTGATTAAATATTGAGGAGGCAAGCATGCCTATTCATCAAATTTCTGGTTGCATTGGTTGTGAATCTTGCATTAAAAGCTGCCCTACCGATGTGATTAAGCTAGATAAAAAAACACAAAAAGCGGTGATCGCTTACCCAGAAGATTGCCAAATTTGCCATTTATGTCGTCTTTATTGTCCAGTTGGGGCCATCACCATCACCCCGGAAAAAAGTATCCCTGTTATGGTTTCGTGGAGGTAACATGAGCGATAAAAATCAAGATAAACTCGGTGTTTCACGTCGTCAATTCATGGGGATAACTGGTGGTGTCATGGGGGCGGCGTTAGGAGCCTATGCACTTGGATCGCACTTTTTTGGTCAGCCACCCGAGGTCAATCATCGAACCTTGGAAACCAGCCGTTTTACTACTGAAAACCAAACCACGGATGTACTTGTGATTGGCGGCGGCATGGCAGGGTTATTTGCCGCCGTAAAAGCTCATGATGCCGGTGCCAGTGTGACCATGGTATCAAAAGGTCGCTTAGGCAGCTCTGGCTTGACTCCATTTGCAAAAGGTATTTTTAGCTATAACCCTAAAACCAGCAAAATGACGATAGATGATTTTCTCAACCAAGTCGCAGAGTCCTCTTTAAACACCAATAATCCGGTATTTACTCGTCAACTGGCTGAACATTCACAAGACCGAGTCAATGAACTCAAATCGTGGGGATTTTTTGACTCTCCACTATATAACGAATCTTTCATGCGTCCGATTAACGAGCGGCAAATTCCCTTGCATGAACGCATTATGATCACGCAATTAGTCAAACAAGATGGCCGTGTGGTTGGTGCATCAGGGTTTAGTTTAGATGAGCCTAAAATCATTCACTTTCATGCCAAAACTGTCGTGCTTTGTACTGGCTCAGGTGGTTTTAAACCAAATGGCTTTCCGGTTTGTGATTTAACGCATGATGGCAGCATTATGGCGTATAAAATTGGTGCAAAAATCACCGGTAAAGAATGGAATGACGGTCACCCTGGCTCAGCAAAAAACTCAGGGTCGAGCTATGATAACTGGCATGGGCAAGTTGAAGAAAAGCCCAGCGTTACTGGTGTTGAAGTCCGTCACGATTTAGGTATGGATCTTAACTATCAAGCCTATCGCCTAGGTGGTCCGGTTAAAATGGCCCCTCCCGGCGCGGGTGATAACCCCGATCTTACCGGCGGCCCATTCATTCCAGAGCAATTCAAACGGGCAGGCGGACCACCACCGCAACCCGAAAATAGTGGTTTGCGTGGTTTATTCCAAAAAGATCAACATCAAGGTCCTCCTGGCATGGGAGGAGAACAAGTTGGCGGCTCAAGTGCGGGTATGGCGATTCATAAATCTGAAGGGCTAGTGCCTATCGACGAAACCGGATTAAGCACCATCCCTGGTTTATACGCCGCAGGCGATGCATTAGGCTCTCACATGGTAGGTGGTATTTATACACAAATTGGCTCGTCCTTAGCTGGCTCAGCAGTACAAGGGGCGATTGCGGGTGAAGCGGCGGCAATACAAAGCCGACAATTATCAAATTTACCGATCAGCGCTGAAAATCAACAATCCAATGAGCAATACATCTTAGCTCCACTTGCTCGTGAGCGAGGGTATAGTCCAGCTTGGGTAACACAAGTATTACAAGGCATCATGATCCCTAACTTTGTCTTGTATATTAAGAAAGAACGTATGTTGCAAGCTGCGTTAGCGTACATTGAAGAATTACGAGATCATCATGCCCCGATGTTAATGGCTGAAGATTTACATAAACTGCGGATTGCTCATGAAACAGAAAATATGATCATCACTGCTGAAATGAAGTTAAAAGCGTCACTCATGAGAAAAGAAAGCCGTTGCAGTCACTATCGCTTAGATTACCCCGAAGTGGACAGAAAGAACTGGGATGCTTGGTTAAATATTTGGCAAGATGAGCAAGGCAATATGCAATTCGAAAAACAACCGTTTTCATTATGGCCACATTTTGCCTCGGCATAACTATGAAAACCTAAATTGACCCCAATTGCGGATAGGTATATCGGTTTTTCTTTATCTTTTTCGTAAGTTGGGGTTATTTACCATTTATTGGCTCTACACGCCCCCCCAAATAATGGTGCACCGCGAACGTTAACTTGCTCACTTGGCTAAAAAATTTGTTATATTAGGCCACTCTTTCTAACGCTCTGAAGGCTCTAATGAATAAGGTTTCCATGCCCTCCTCCTCTGAACCGTATTTTACCCGCTTACCCGTTGTTTTTTCGCTAGCCATTTTGTGCACCTTTTTATGGGGCAGTGCCTACCCGGCGATCAAGACGGGTTATGCTCTATTGCATATCGAGCAACATGATATTGCCTCTCAAATGGTGTTTGCTGGTCAGCGCTTTTTATTGGCAGGACTTATCTTATTGGCTCTGGCACGTTTGTTAAAAAAACCATCCATTGCTTTTACTCGCACCACCTTAGCTCAATTAACCGTGCTCGGGCTATCTCAAACCACGGTGCAATATATCTTCTTTTATATTGGGCTAGCGTATACCACTGGTGTGAAAGCGTCGATTCTCAACGCAACCGGCACTTTTTTTAGCGTTTTACTTGCGCATTTTATCTATCAAAATGATCGGCTCACACACCGTAAATTCCTCGGCTGTACCATTGGCTTTACAGGAGTGTTCCTCGTCAATTTTAATCATTCATTATTAGATTTTCAGTTTACGCTTGCTGGTGAAGGCTCGATTGTATTAGCAGCCTTCTTCCTCGCTTCTGCGTCTATTTACGGTAAGCGTCTATCTCAAAGAATGGATGCGATGCTCATGACCGCGTGGCAACTTGCTATCGGTGGCGCAGCATTATTGGTGATTGGTTATTTGTCTGGCGGTCACAGCGGTGAATTCGATTTATCTAGCGTGCTATTACTGATCTATTTGGCGCTACTGTCTTCCGCCGCCTTTGCGCTTTGGAGTATTCTTTTAAAATATAACCCTGTTGGCATGATCACTATCTTTAACTTTTTGATCCCAATCTTCGGTAGCTTATTGTCTGCCCTATTCTTAAATGAAAATATTCTGGAGTGGAAAAATCTCATTGCTCTCGTCTTCGTTTGTTCTGGTATTTACTTAGTGACTCGACGCCAATTAGTAACTCGACGCCAAACGCACTGACTTTTTAGTCTCACCACGATATTCACCCCAATATTTTCAGCGACAGCATCTGGCATTTTAACCCATAAGATTAAAATGCCAGCCCGGTCACACATTCAGCTTAATTGTGCGTTAATTCTCAATTTTTAGGCTTAATCCCATCACCAATGGTTCAAGATCACATTCGGTTTTAAAAATCCTGCCACCAACCGTGATCATCGCACTCATCCTTTATTTCTACTCCCCCTACTCCCTTATATCGGGAGGATGTGACTTTGCCTTACTTCTCGCAAAATTGCTTCATCGCTGAATGATTCAAATAAAAGCTCACTAAAAGCCGCCACACATTCAGAGATCCAATCGCTTCACTTGGTTAATCAAACGACCGGTGAACAAGATGAAACAATATAAAGGATTAATAACATGAAAAACCTCAAGGTCTGTTTAACGGCTGCTGCTGTGTCCTCTGCTTTACTCGCTTCTAGTGCAATGGCTGCTGGTGTTGATTTCCATGGTTATATGCGCGCAGGAACTGGTGTTAGTGCTCATGGTGGTGCCAACGAATCTTATGAAAAAAACAAAGTTGGTCGCTTAGGTAACGAAAACGATGTTTACGGTGAGATTCAACTGGATACGACGCCTATTAAAGCCGGTGACAGCGCAGAGTTCCTGATCAGCTCGATGGTAGCTTATGGCTCCGATGGTTCCAACGGTTGGGAATCGGTACGAGATGATGATAATGGTAATGACATTACGTTGGCTCAATTTAACGTACAAGCAAAAGGTTTATTCGATTTCGATAAAGAAGCCACACTTTGGGCGGGTAAACGCTACTACCAACGTCAGGACATCCACATCACCGACTTCTATTACTGGAATACCTCAGGTGGTGCAGGTGGCGGTATTGAAAATGTCACCGTTGGTCCTGGTAAATTATCGTTTGCCTTCATGCGTGATGATTCGTTAGGCGCAGACATCAATGCCAGCAACCCCAATATTAACGTCAATAACTTTGATTTACGTTATGCCGGATTAAGTTTATGGAATGATGCATCTTTAGAGCTTGGTTTGAACTACTACATGGTCAATGAGTCTGATGAGCAAGAAGCCCATAATTTAGATACCAAAGACAGTGTGATGGCAACCGCGGTATTAACTCAAGGTAACTTCTTTGGCGGCTTTAACAAGACGGTTTTCCAATTTGGTACAGAAGGTGCCGCGACTGCCATGGCGGGTCTAGGTTCAGGTAGCTGGGTGCCTGCTATCTCTGATGGCGATACTGGTTTCCGCGTGATTAACTTTGGTGTGGTCGATTTAAGTGAAAACTGGGACTTTGGTCACCAAGTAATGTACGCACAAAGCTCTTTTGAAGATAACCGCGACGATCACACTTTTGCTAACCTAGTGATTCGCCCTGTCTACAACTGGTCAGAAACCATGAAAACAGAATTAGAAGGGGGTTATTACACCGAGGATAATTCAGGTATCGACCAAGCAGGAGCTAAATTTACCGTTGCTCAAGCATGGTCTGCTGGCTCTGGCTTCTGGGCTCGTCCTGAAATCCGCGTCTACGCTTCTTATGTGAATGACTTTGAAGATGATAACCGCTTCGGCAGTGACCAATCTGATGAAGTCTCTGTTGGTATTCAAGCAGAAGCATGGTGGTAAGCCTAAAGGTTTAAGCTAAAACACAACGCCGGCCAATGTTGCTGGCGTTGTGCGTTTCAATAATTCTTATTATTTATAAAGAGGCATTATGTCTGTATTCACAAATCAATCTGTTACTGCTCAAACAGCAGCATCTTCTGCCGATGTGATTTTACATGCCTTTGATTGGTCCTATCAAAAAGTGGCCAGTGAAGCCGAGCGTATTGCTCAACTAGGCTATGATTCCGTATTGGTTTCTCCTGCTATGACATCCCCCAATCATTGTGAGTGGTGGAATCGCTATCAACCTCAAGATTACCGAGTGATCAACAATCCATTGGGTAATACGCAAGATTTTATTAACATGCAACAGGCGTTAGCCGCTCAAGGTATTCGGTTGTATGTCGATGTGGTGTTCAATCACATGGCTAATGAATCGCATGAACGCGATGATCTCACTTACCCAAATGCGCGGACCTTAGCGCAATATCAAGCTCAAGCTGAGCATTTCAACGCATTAAAGCTGTTTGGTGATTTATCACAACCTTTATTTACCGAACACGATTTTGAGCCCGCCTTCCCTATCACTGACTGGCTAAATGCCGATGAGGTACAAAAAGGGCGTTTAAGCGGCAGTGACACCGACCCAGGTTTACCCACTCTTGCGCCAACCGAGCATGTTATTGCTCAGCAACAAGCTTATATTCAAGCACTGAAACAACTGGGGGTAAATGGATTTCGAATTGATGCTGCCAAACATCTTTCTCCACAACATATCGCCAAAGTTTGGACAGATGAATTGTGCCAAAACGTCAAGGTCTTTGGTGAAATCATCACCGATGGTGGCGAAGGGAAAATGGAATACGAGATCTTTTTAAAACCCTTTATTCAAAATACCGGCTTTGATGCTTATGACTTTCCCCTGTTTCATCAACTGCTCAAGGTTTTTAAATACAATAGCAGCATGAGCAACTTGCAAGACCTTGAAGCGCAAGGGCAATGTTTAGAGGCTAACCGAGCGATCACCTTTGCGGTCACTCATGATATTCCCAACAACGATGTGTTCCGTAATCAAATGTTGTCTCCTCAACAAGAACAGTTGCTTTACTGTTATCTATTAGGTTGTTGTGATGGCGCTCCGCTTATCTACACCGATCAAAATACCAGTAACGATCTTGATGCACTCGGCTACCCACGTTGGGAACAAAGCTGGCATGACAACAGTTTGGTTAAGATGATCCAATTTCACAAACGTGTACATGGACAGCCTGTTCATATTTTACAAGCGAGCGATGACCTGTTAGTGGTATTGCGAGGCAATGAAGAAAACCCAATCGGCATTGTTGCCATTAATAAAGGCTCGCACGATCAACATATTGAACTTCCTCATGGTGCATTCAGTTCCAAGCAATTTAATGTCTGGTTAGGAGGCGATGACCTGTTACGCCAAACCTTAACTTTACCGGCGCAATCTGGGGTGATGTTATTAGCGTGATATTATTAACCTAATGGAATCGCTCACTTAACTAATATTAAAAAGCCTCATATTAAAAAGCCCCCAATAATAGGTATCCAATGATTGGGGGTCACTGCATTGCTACTGGCTTTTTATTTCATAGGTATCTTTCAAATCAAAAAAATGTCCCCGTTATTACTCCTCTTATCTGCTTAATTCCCTCTTGTCTGCTTATTCCTACTTATTTGCTTATTTGCTTATTTACTTATTCCCATTTGACCTCAACAATTCAGCCATCCGCATCATGAATAATTTTCATAATGCACATTAACGAATACCAATATCAATCATGTTAATCACGAGTTATAAATTGATCATGGATTTAACAAGGGATGTTTATCTCAAGCCGATAGGAATCATACCCATGACTCAACCTTTAACTTTTACCATAAAAACCACTCGCCTTGATGAGCATTATCGTCCAGCGGAAAACACCCGTATCACCACTAACTTTGCTAACTTAGCGCGTGGAGAATACCGTCAACAAAATTTACGCAATGCGCTCAATATGATTAACCAGCGTTTCAATGAGCTAGCGTGTTGGGATAACCCAACAGGTGAGCGTTATTCAGTCGAATTGGAAATTATCTCAGCAGATATTCAACTAGACAACGAAGCGATTCCGTCGATTGAAGTGCTCAAAACCTACATCCTGGATAACCAAAGCCAGCAGCGTATTGAAGGCATTGTTGGCAACAACTTTTCTTCTTATGTACGTGATTATGATTTTAGTGTGCGATTATTAGATCATAACCATGGCCAAGAGCGATTTTCGGTGCCAGATGATTTTGGCGTATTACATGGCAATTTATTTAAAGCTTTTGTCAGTTCAGATACTTATAAGCAAAACTTTGCCAAACCGCCCGTGATTTGTTTGAGCGTATCAGACAGCAAGGTGTATCACCGAACTCACAACCAACACCCGATCCTTGGCTTTGAATACCAGCCAAACGAATCGTCATTAACCGAGCAATACTTCCAAAAAATGGGCTTGCAAGTTCGTTATTTTATGCCCAAAAACAGCGTCGCTCCTTTCGCCTTTTTCTTCTTTGGTGATCTATTGAATGATTACAGCAACTTGGAGTTGATCAGTACCATCAGCACCATGGAAACTTTCCAAAAGATCTACCGCCCTGAAATTTACTTTGCAAATACGGTCGCCGATGAGTGCTACCAAGCCAATTTGCAAAGTCAGGATCATTCAGTCACTGATATTGTGTATGACCGTGAAGAGCGCTCAAGATTGGCAATTGAACAAGGTAAATTTGCTGAAGAAGTCTTCATCAAGCCTTATCAATCCTTACTTGAAAAATGGTTGGTGCAATACGCTTAACCCTTAACTAAACAAACTCAAACTAAACAAACACAGCGGCCTATATTATGACAAAATTATTCCCCACTTCGACTGCCGGTAGTCTTCCGAAACCGACTTGGTTAGCTCAACCAGAGGTGCTCTGGTCACCTTGGAAATTAGAAGCACAAGAGCTTAGCGACGGCAAACGTGATGCACTGCGTATCGCACTACAAGAACAATTATTGGCAGGGACCGATATCGTCAGCGATGGTGAGCAAACTCGTCAGCACTTTGTCACCACCTTTATTGAACATTTAAATGGTGTGGATTTTGAAAATCGACAAACCGTAAAGATCCGCGATCGCTACGAAGCCAGTGTGCCGAGTGTCATTGGCCCGGTTTCACGCCAAAAAGCCGTGTTTGTGGACGATGCCAAGTTTCTACGCTCACAAACCGACAAACCGATAAAATGGGCGTTACCTGGGCCTATGACCATGGTCGACACCCTGTACGATGCGCATTATCAATCTCGTAAAGAATTGGCGTTTGAGTTTGCTAAAATCTTAAATGAAGAAGCCAAAGAGCTCGCCGCTGCCGGTGTGGATATTATTCAATTTGATGAGCCTGCTTTTAACGTTTTCTTTGACGAGGTGAATGATTGGGGAATCGAAGCCCTTGAGCGTGCGATTGAAGGTGTAGAATGCGAAACCGCCGTCCATATCTGTTACGGATACGGAATCAAAGCGAACACCGATTGGAAAAAAACTTTAGGTAATGAATGGCGTCAATATGAGGAGGTTTTCCCTAAACTTCAACGCTCGAATATCGATATTATTTCTCTTGAATGCCATAACTCGCATGTCCCGATGGAATTATTAGAGCTAGTTCGCGGCAAAAAAGTCATGGTCGGTGCAATTGATGTAGCAACCAACGCCGTAGAAACACCAGAAGCGGTCGCCCAAACCCTGCGTAAAGCGCTTAACTATGTCGATGCTGATAAGCTCTATCCATGCACCAACTGCGGCATGGCCCCACTTTCTCGTGACGTGGCTCGCGCTAAGCTGCAAGCTTTGTCGGCAGGAGCGGAAATCGTGAGAAATGAACTAAAGAAAAAATAACCTCTCTAGCAAATGAGCGGCCATTATTAGGCCGCTCATTCTCAGGTTCTCTCACAGATTTATACTAATCATTGAGGTATTCGGTAATAAGCGGTCACTTGTGGGCTATTCCGCTTTCCAAGTCATCAGTTTTTGGTCATAACTATCGCAAGATTGTAAACTCGCCACTCGCCATAAATGACTTGGACCAGAAGCTTCTTGGCTTTCCTTTCCCGATGCCACGCAAAGAGAGGAGTCATCCATCATGATTTTTCCAGATGAGTGAAGTGTAAAATGTTGTACTTTACTGCCATCACATTCACGTAAAATAAGCGCACTGCCCGCTAAGGCACTGTCACCGGAAGCAGTCGCCGTCAAGCAACGGTTATATTCCGGCATTTTAAGTGCATTACCTGCTACCTCAAAAATCTGATCAGGGGATTTCGCTTTACACGTGTGTACTTGTAATGGATCGTCGATTTTTAAATGATCGCCCCAACCAGTCACATCTAGGCAATAAGATTCAGGCTCATCTAATTGATCAACAAGTTTAAGGGTGAAAGTATCGGCCGCATTCGCTGTCGCGGATAATAAGGCAAAAGACAAAATGGGGTATAAAAGTTTGTTCATCTCTTTATTCCTCAGACGTTAAATTCCATGTAACGGTTTTTTATAGTAATAAACCGATTTACTTTCACAAGTTTCTTTACAAACTTTACAAAACGCTACCAAAGTACCCTATTCTTTATCAAAACTATCCACCACAATCGCTCCCATTGAGGCCGGCATAGCAATCAAAATTAGGCGCTTAAAGGCTAATAATGGTTCACTTTCTAACGGAAATTTATCCAAAGTGAAGAGCACTAATGCCACCACAAACAGCGTTAATAAATAGGCAATAATGATTCGGAGCACAAAGGCCAAAACACGCCGTTTTACATCACTTTGAAACACACTTTGATAAGCAAAAAAGCCTAGGAAAATGATGGAAATCACAAATAACATCACAACATTTTCTAATGGTAATGTTTTGCTGAGATCCCAAGCTTCTTCAGAAAATGAAATCGGCACCGCCAAGGTAAATGCCCCAATAATGACTTGGCTGGCATCTTCCCAGTTAAAATTTAGTCGGATCAAACGCTCTTTGAGTGAGGTCATTATTGTTTCCTTTCATTATTGCTTCCTTTCATAATTAACCCATTACAATGTCCAAACCACGCGAATCGCCAATGCAATTAACACCACTCCAGAGAGTCGATCAATCCAATGAGCTTGGTTGCGTAAAGTGGCCAGTAATAATTGACTCGACAGCATGAAAGTGATCAAGGTGTACCATAAACCGTCGACCAGAAAAGGCGTCATAACAATAATAGCTTTGCTACTGGTTTCTGCACTAACGGCAACAAATTGACTGAATAAAGCCGTAAAAAAGATCGCAATTTTGGGGCTCAAGATCGAAATCAAAAAGCCTTCTTTGGCAGATTGTGCCACCGAACAAGTTTGTCCTTTAGCTAAACGCTCCGCGATGCCACCTTTTGATTGAATGGCATTAACTCCTAACCAAGCAAGGTAAGCGGCTCCCGCATAAGTGATAATTTTAAACACCAGCGGAAATTGATGTAATAAAATCGCTAAACCTAAAATGGTAAATAACGCATACAAACCAATACCTAAGGCATGCGCCCATGCGGTGGCTAATCCATTTTTTCGCCCCCCAGCAAGGCTATGTTTGGCAACCATTGCCAAGCTTGGCCCCGGAGACATAGCGCCAAGTAAACAAATCACTAATAATGACAACCACACTGTCAACGTCATATTCAACCTTATTGTTTTAACTGTTTTTATTGATTTCCCCCACTATTTTACTCATAAAAACTTAAGGAAAGATCAACAAAATTAAAAATATCCCCGTATGATAGGTTAAGCCTATTTGGCACACGCACACACTGCGCAGCAGATTAACAGGATTGGTATGAAAATAGCTCTCATTGGACTTGGTGATATTGCTCAAAAAGCGTATTTACCGTTTATTACTCAAATTGAAGGGGTCGAATGGGTTTTCTGCACTCGACAATCAGATTGCTTGCAAAGACTCGCGCAACAATATCATGTCCGAGAAACCTACACTGATTATCGACAACTCATTCACGCCGATGTGGATGCGGTCATGATCCATAGCGCCACCAGCAGTCATAAAGAAATCGCCCACTTTTTCTTATCCCACCGCATTGCGACTTTTGTTGATAAACCCTTAGTTAATAATGGTGCGGATTGTGAGCTCTTGTACGAATTGGCCGAGCGTAACGGTACGCCTCTGTACATTGGCTTTAATCGCCGCCATATTCCTTTGTTTAATCAACATTTGATTGGTGTTCAGTCAGGTATGCCACAGCAACCTTTATTGTCTTTGCGCTGGGACAAAAATCGGTTTAATCAACCTGGTGATGTACGCACTTTTATTTTTGATGACTTTATTCACCCTTTAGATAGCGTGAATATTTTTGCCAAATCCAACATTGATGAAATGCAAATCATCCCACAATGGGATAGCAATCAACAATTAGCCAGTATCAATATCCAATGGCAACAACAAGGCAGCTTATTAAATGCGTCAATGAACCGGGTGTTTGGTCAAACTCAAGAGCGAGTCACCGCAAGCTTTGAGAACCAATCGTATGAATTTCAAAATTTTATGCAAGGAATCCATTGGAAGAATGACAGTGCGCACCGCCTAGCCACTAAAGACTGGATGCCAATGCTTGCTACTAAAGGTTTTGATAACATGATCCAAGAATGGCTCAGTATCGTAAAAACCGGCCAAATTCCAAAGGCAATTATCGAAAGAAATCTGGCCTCTCATCTGTTAGCCGAACACATCTGTCAGTATGTTTTGACGCAACAAAAACGAAAGATTCATTAAAGTTACCTCATTGCATGAGACTATTTTGCCGAAGCGGTATTCTCAATAAATGGGCTTTTTAGAAAGTACTATTTCATGAAGCGATGCTTTAAGCAAACACTCTCTTCAGGCCCCTCGCCAGGCAATAAAACGCCCCTAATCACCGTCATTGATTAGGGGGCTTGGATAATTAAGGGACGTAGATTAGGCGAAAAGTCTGATCATTGCGTAGCATCAAGTAATTGCTGAGGGGTTTGCCAAGCATAGCGATGACACGGTACTGGCGTTCCACACGGAGCATCCCAAATAAAGTCTTCTTGATTATGAGGATTTAAGGTGAGGTAAAAAGCTTTCGCCTTATCATTCCCTTGTAATACCTCAAGATACATCCCCATCTCTGAGAAATGCGTGGTTGCCCATTGTGCTGCGGAGGCTAATAGCGCTTTACCATAGCCTTTACCGCGCTTCCCTGCTACTACGTGCAAGTTATCTATCATGGTGCCTTGTTCAAAGCTGTGATTCCCATATAGGCACACGAAGCCACATAACTGGCCGTCATCTTCTAACACTAACACCCCCTGATTTAGCGCAGGGTGCGTTAACCGCGTTTGCCACATCGCTAAATGTTCATCCGCGACTCGATGCTCTAAATAATCGGGGGCTAATAACCCTTGATACACTTGCTGCCAACTTTTGGCATGAATTTGGGCGATTTGGGAATAGTCTTGAAATTCTGCTTCTCTAACGAACATCCTTGCTCCTTGAAGTAAATAATACCAACCGCACTTATTCTCTGTTCATTCTTACGGGTTAACAGGCTTGATAACGGCATTAGGGTTTTCGTTTGCCACTTTCGCTGATAAGTAAGTGGTTGGTATAAAATCCATTTTGTCTTGTTATTTCAACCTACTTTCACCTTAGCTGTAGAGACTTTACTGAGGTTGCACTCTAATGTATCGAAAAACAGACCGAACATTGCACTTTTTTTACTAGAAAATTCAGCATGATTGTATAGGTCCTCCAAACTAAGCCTGATGACATCACGCTCACTTAGGTCCAAAAACAAAATACGCACAAAATAAAAAAGCCAACATCAATACTGTTGGCTTAATAATTAAAGTGATTAACTTTCTATTCTACTAATTAGCTTTCTCTGCAACTAATTCGCTTTCTATTCGACTAATCAACTATCAATTTGAAAGACTAGCTGCGCTTTGGTTGCGTATAGGTTTTGCCAGCCGCGGTGTAGGTTTCTTTGTTTTTAACATCGAACATAATATCGAAGAACCAGGCCACGAAACGAATAATATCATCGCCTTCATTCATGATATGTTCAACAAACTCTTGCTCAACACCATTATCGTCTAGCTGAGTACTCACGTGATAAATTCGGTTTTGGCCTTCTACTTCAGCAATCGCAAATTGACCAGATAGCGATTTAGCCGCCTCTGCTACGTTGCTATCGCTGTTCATTTGCAAAAATTTTAATGCGGTAGGAACAGAGTCCAAAGTGCAAAGAGTTTTTACCAGTGTTTCAAAATCGCTTTGTTGCATGTCATTAACCTTTTCATTCAGTTGCATCACTAAGGTGAGCTGAGGCGGCATCTTACACTAATTTTATCTCGATGGGGAATTTTGCCATGATGACCCCGCATCGCTCAGATTGTACACGCTAGAACAGGGGCAGCTAAAAAAGAAAAACCCCGACACTTTCGTATCGGGGTTATAGTCTTACTCGCAGCAATCCGGCTACTATTCGTTGCTCCATGCATCGAATCCTTGATAGTACTTATCCTAAGCCATTCCCTACATCGCCATCCGAGCGGTGTCCAAAGCCGTCCATGCAAGCCAATCTTCCTGATTAGCGCTCATCACTTGTTCCTTGAGCGGTGTTCCTTCCTCAATCTAGAGGGGTCCATCACATCCTTTTTAAGCCGCATCCTGCCACTTAGTTTAATCCGTTATTGTCCTGTGCTTCCTGCTGATGATTATCCTAACCACCACACTTCATCCTGAATAAAACCATCATGGTTTTGCTTAAATCCTTTGTCGCATCCCTGTTGACAAGGTAAAGATTACGCTTTTACTGAAATTCATCAAGCACTCAAAATGAAAAATGCATCACAAAAACAAAAACCCACCGTAAACATAACAAAAAAGCCATATTTAACAGTAGGTTATTTTTATTTAATTCTAATTTATTGATACTAAAAACGTCATCACTTACAAACTCTGTAAGCGATCTCTCACACAATGGGTCCTATATTTTACTTCACCGATTGGGAGGTAAAGTTACGGCCATTATTTTTTGAGTTGCGTTGCGCAGAATGAGGCTTGCGTCCACTTGTTGGGCTAGCTTTTGTCGCTTCTTGCTGGCCGCCCTCTCGTGACGCTGCTGCGGGTTTCGGCGCCCCAGTGCGACGACGATTACTTGCTGGTTGATGACCACGTGCATTCTCGTTAGAACGTTGCCCATCATTACGTTGCCCATCATTGCGTTGAAACGTTTTCTTTGGCTTTTTAGGTTTCTTCGGCTTAATTGGTCGAGTGTCTAACTTTGATTCAGGTAAGGTATTAACGACTGGAAAACCATCCAATTCCATACGAGGTAACACTTGTTTGATTAAGCGTTCAATCGAAAATAAATCATGCGCTTCATCGACGCAAACCAGTGAAATCGCTTTACCCGCCGCCCCAGCACGGCCAGTACGACCAATACGGTGAACATAATCTTCAGAGACATGTGGTAAGTCAAAGTTCACCACTTGAGGCAATTGTGCAATATCGATGCCGCGAGCTGCAATATCCGTGGCAACTAACACGCGAACTTCACCGGTTTTAAAGTTTTCTAATGCTTTCGTCCGTGCACCTTGGCTTTTATTACCGTGAATAGCGGCTGACGTAATGCCCTTTTCATCTAAGAAACGACTTAAACGGTTGGCCCCATGCTTGGTTTTACTAAAGACCAATACTTGCTGCCAATCATTGTCTTGAATTAATTTTAGTAGCATTGGCGCTTTCTTACGCTGATCCGCAGGATAGATACATTGTTCGACAGTCGTGGCCGTTTGGTTCGCAGGATTCACCGAAATTTCAACAGGATTATTCACTAAACCTTTTGCCAAAGCGCGAATCTCATCCGAGAACGTGGCAGAGAAAAGTAGGTTCTGCCTTTTGGCTGGTAAAAACGCTAGGATCTTACGAATATCGCGGATGAATCCCATATCCAACATGCGGTCAGCTTCATCTAACACCAACACTTCTAGTTGTGAAAAACGCACTGCATTTTGATTATACAAATCCAATAAACGACCCGGCGTAGCCACAAGAATGTCGGTGCCTTGACGGAGTTTCATCATTTGTGGATTAATTTTCACCCCACCAAAGACCACATTCGATTTTAAACGCGTGTATTGGCTGTATTGCTCAACATTTTTTTGCACTTGAGCCGCTAATTCTCGGGTTGGCGTTAAAATTAAAGCACGAACTTGATTAGGTTTGACACGCTCACCTGACAACAAACACTCCAGAATAGGCAAGGTAAAACCCGCCGTCTTACCTGTACCTGTTTGTGCTGCCGCCATAACATCTTGCCCTTCAATCACCGCAGGAATTGCTTTGGCTTGAATGGGAGATGGTGTGGTATAGCCTTGTTCTTCCACCGCTTTAAGTAAAGGGGTAGATAGTCCTAAAGAGGAAAAACTCATAGATATTGATCTCGATAAAATAGAAAAGCCCAAGGGCTTAGGGACATGAATATCAATATCGTATTATGAGGGGTACTCGGCTTTCAGGAGGTTTCGCTGGAAGTGATATTAATAATCTTGATTGAGCGAGTATTCTGACCACTTTATTCAAAAGCGCAACTATTATCGTGATTTTTATCACATTTCAGTTTTAATTAGGTGTAGAATGAATGACTTACCTCACTCGGCTATCGATAAAAATCAAGGATAATCTCTTTTTAATTCAATGATTCTGTGCTGTTCGACAATAAATTGCCTTTTTACTATTTCACTTTGATATAAAAATCGGTATTCTTGCCCGCTTTGAATAAATCAGGGATTGATAGTGAATAGTTATGCGAAGGATTACGCACATTTTTAAGCATTGTTATTTGAGAGCATAATGAAAAACACACCACAATCATCGGATAATCATCAAATAGACAAAACGCATTACCCGCTAAAAACTTACCTTACTTTTATTATCCCCTCTTTCATTGGTTTGTTTTTATTCATGGCACCTTTGAGTTATCAAGGCTCATACACCATTCCGGTGGCCATCTTAGCGAAAGCATTACAATCCACGCTCAATGCTAATATTGTGGATATCATTACCTTGGTTATCGCTTTTATGGCGGTCATTACCACTCTCTATCAAGTCGTAAAACCTAACTTCATTCGTCACAATACCTTCCTGCATGCTTTATTATCCCCCACCCCGGTTTGGCTTATCGTTCGCCTATTTGGCGGGGTTGCGGCTGTCATGGCTTATTACCAAGTTGGCCCCGCGATGATATGGGAAGATAACACTGGCGGTATGGTTCTCAGCGGCTTATTACCTACATTGTTTTGTGTTTTTATCTTTGCGGGAATCCTCCTACCTTTATTGTTGGACTTTGGATTATTAGAATTATTTGGCACGTTATTAAGTAAAGTGATGCGCCCAATTTTTAACTTACCGGGCCGCTCAGCGATTGACTGTATGACCTCTTGGCTCGGTGATGGCTCGGTGGGGATTTTACTGACGAGCAAACAATACGAAGACAAGTTTTATACCCAACGTGAAGCCGCGATTGTCGGCACCACTTTTTCTGCCGTATCGATTACCTTTAGCTTGGTTGTGATCGCCCAAGTTAACCTTGAACATTTATTCATTCCATTTTATGGCGCTGTGTGTCTCGCCGGTTTGGTGGCCGCTGTTATTTTGCCGCGCATTCCACCACTACGTTGGAAAAAAGATGTCTTTATTGATGGCTCAAAACCCGATAGAAAGGCCGATGACCTGCCGCAAGGTTACACCAACTTTACTTGGGGAATGCACTTAGCGTTAACCAAAGCTCATCATGTTGGCTCGCTCAATAAAGTGCTTGTTGAGGGAATTAAAAATGCGATTGATATGGTTTTTGGTGTCTTGCCAGTAGTCATGGCTCTGGGAACGGGCGCATTAATGATTGCCGAGCACAGCTCATTATTTGAGATCCTTGGTCAGCCTTTCATTCCTTATCTCAAATTATTAGGCTTGCCAGAGGCGGTCGCGGCGTCACAGACCATTGTGGTGGGCTTTGCTGATATGTTTATCCCTGCTATTTTGGCGGCGCCTATCGACAGCGATATGACTCGATTTGTGATTGCTGCCATGTCGGTCACTCAGCTAATTTATATGTCTGAAGTCGGTGCTCTATTACTTGGCAGTAAGATCCCTGTCAGTATCATTGAATTATTTGTGATCTTTATTTTACGAACTTTAGTCACCCTGCCCGTGATTGTCGGTGTGGCGCATTTAGTCTTCTAAATCGCTGAAGAAGCCGCGAGAAATAATAAGAGGATAAATAAACGCAATCGTCCTCGTTATTTGACCATCTTATTAGTGTGATAGATATAAGCCTGCAATGCTCTCATGCAGGCTTATTTTTTATTACGTTATTGAACCTCTAAACGATCGACATCAATGGTGAGATCATTCCAATCTTTATCCACTTCACCATGTAACACCACTGTATGCTCTGTTGTGATCGTACGGCCCTGCCAAATATCATCATCAATCTCAACGGTAATTTCACCGCTCTTATCAGCAAAGACATAATCTTCATGCCCTAGTGAACTTTTAATCTGTCCGGTTAACACCACTTTGTCATCATCATTGGCATTTTGGGCTTCTGCTACCGAAGTCAATATTGTCACACCTTGTTGTGGTCCTTCAAAACCACCTTGCGTGTGAGATGCTTTCGTTGCTGGTACGGTTGGAGAAACAACTTGTGGCGCAGCCATTGCTGACATTGAAAATACAGCAGTAAGCGAAATTATTGTGAATGTTTTTTTCATGGGGTCACCTTTATTTTATTTGACCTCAACTGTGGATAAGAGCGTCATAATAAAAACCCTAACCCGCTAATATATAATTGATAAAAATATCCATCAGGTCCATTGGGGTGATTACTTTCTCTCAATGCTGAAATTTGGGATGGATAACAAGGCAAAATCATCAGTCAATAGCTGGGCTATTGTGTTGATTTTAACGAAGTTAGACGCCCAAAGTGCTGTATTGAGTGACTTCTAATTATCTACTGTTGAGGTTATTTAGTGTCATTAGCTGTTGGTTTCAGTGACTATTAGTTTTAGTAGCTATTAGTGTCATTAACTATATGCAACATAAAGCCAACTTACCCTTGATGATGTGAAGAAAATGTGAAAAATAAATTCCTTTTACCGCGTCTTAGCGTTTATGTTGCAGCACCTTTTAATGCACAACGTGAGATGGCTGCCCCTCAAACACCACTTTGGCGACAAAACTCTGCCCGTCATTATGAGTCTCAAATTGCCACGCCATGCGGCTGCAAATCCGTTCAATAATGGCAAGACCACAACCATAACCTGAATTATGCAAATCATTACCTTGGTGGTGATTCATGACCGTTAAAGTTTGCCTATCTAATTCCACCTGAATATCACCGATACTGTAACTAAACGCATTTTTAATTAAATTTACCATCACAATATCCACAAAGCTGGAAGGCGCTTCCACGCAACCCGCTTCTCGCTCTTGTAATTGATAAGAAATATTCTGTTTCGCAAAATACTGCACCATTGTTTCTAACGCTTGATGAATATGACTCGACAATGGCTCATTGGAAAAGTGGTGTGGCTCAATCTCTTCTTTACCTAATAATAAAAAGGCTTCGGTTAATATCTGCATTTGATGCCCTGCTTCATCGATTCGAGTCACTGCTTTACTCGCAATCCCCGGCATATTAGGTACTTTTTTTAATAACTCCGTTGAGCCTTTAATCACCATAATCGGCGTTCTTAATTCATGAGAGGCAAAGCGACTAAATTCTTGTTCACGTTGAAAATAAGCGGCAATTTGTGCTTTGTTATTCAATAACGTGTGTTCAATACTTTGCGTTTCTTTATACTCAGTATCCACCGTAAACGCAGGCTTATTGGGAGCCATAGCATCAATTTTATGTTCAATCTCAATTAAAGGTCGGGAGATCAAACGAACAAAATACATACCATAACCAATCACAGCGATCAGAAAAATCGCGCCTACTAAAAAAGTAATCAGATGCAATCTATCTTCGTATTCATCTAAATAATCATCGGCATCGTCTTGATAAACAACGTATAACCAACCTTGGCCTGAAGGGTGTTTAGTGACTAAAAAGTGCTTATCTTCTTGGCCGAGTTGCTCTTCAAAAAAGCCCGCTTGCTGATAGGTTTGCAACCATTGAGGCAATTCTTCTTTTGACCAATAGGTATCAAGTTCTTGTGGGTCCGGTTTATCTGCGCGAAATCCATAACGCTTATAGTTTTTGACGTATTCTTTTGTCTCCGTCGTTAAGCGATGCTCCAAACTGATCACTTCTAACCTATCTTGAGCAAAATAAATTAAGCCCCAAAATAAGAGAAACATTAAGCTGGTGAGAACCAAAAAATTCATGCGGATTTTTCTGGCAAAACTGGGAGCCTTAGTCATGTTTTAAACGATACCCTTGTCCATGTAAGGTTTCTAATCGACTGCTATCAAAACCCTTATCTAATGCAGTTCTCAGACCATAAATATGGCTACGTAAGGAATCAGAAGACGGTGAATCCTCTCCCCACACCTCAGAAATCACGGCCTCTTTTGAAACTACCGCCGGCGCATTTTTTAATAACAATTTAAAGATGGTTCGTTGAATTTTACTGAGCTTAATCCGTTGACCTGAACGTAAGACTTCATTGGTTTGTAAATTCATCGACAAATCAGCAAAACTTAATTGCCCAACATCCAAACGAGGGCCGCGACGATGTAATGCCTGCAAACGTAAGCATAATTCTTCCATCGCAAAAGGTTTATTTAAAAAGTCATCCCCTCCAGCCTGAAAAGCCTCAATTTTATCAGCTAAAGTATCTTTGGCGGTCAAAAATAAAATTGGCGTATTGCAAAAAAAGTCATCACGTAATTGTTTGACAGCGCTGATACCATCCAACTTGGGCATCATGATATCCATGACAATCACATCATAATGATTTTGTTGGATCAGTTGTAAGGCGCTTTCGCCATGGTAAGCACAATCAGCCGTAATACCTTCTAATTCCAAATAATCCATGATGGTTTCCACCACGCTATGAGTGTCGTCAACAATCAAAACTTTCATACGCTTCCTACTATTTTCACCATTAATTTGATTTCTTCACGTTTACTTGACGCTTTCATCTTTACCATACCTATAAATCATTAATTACCACAATATCGATTTTTACCCATTCAACAGATTGAATAAAATCCTCATCATTTAACCCTTGCAGATTATTGAGATGCGGCTGACCCGTAAAGTGAGGAATATGGTAAAAGAATTCTGCATGATAACGATTCACCGTGGTTTCTAAAAATTCACGAACACACAGTAATTCCCCTACTTGTGCCTGTATTCCAGCCTCTTCATAACATTCTCTTACCACACAATCTTTAGTATGCGCATCACATGCATCCAAACCACCACCCGGTGGTATCCAATATTCACCACTACCATCTTTAACCCTCAATAAGAGTAAGGCATCATTTTGTATGATGATCCCAGCAGCGCGAATTCGATGTTGCCTAGTATTCATAAATATTTCTCTTGATGAAGATCTCAAAAAAAAAAGTCATATACTACTCATCGTAATATATGACCATAAAATAAACGAATAATATCACTTTACTGAGTTGAACAATTTTACTGATTACCTTTTCAACTCAATCATACTGCTACAAAACTGTTGTTTATTTTGTTTAAGATTTGAGAACGGTATGTGGCTTATTTAATTTAAAGGCTAATATTAAAGCAATAAAACCAAAAAATAATAATAAATAAAAAACGGAGTGAGCGCCTAGCGCTAAGGCAGTAATTTCTTCTTTTACTCTTCCATTCTTCAATACATTGTCATGAGTATTAGTCATTATAGTAATCGCTATTGAAGAACCTGCCGCACCTGAAACTTGATAAAATGTATTCCAGACGGATGAACCGTCAGAATATAATTCTTTAGGTAAAGCGCTGAGGGCGGCCGTTTGTGCAGGCATAATAATACAAGTAACCCCAATACATAAACACATAAATGCAATGGTAACCTGCCACGGTAAGGCTGCTTGATTCATTAGCAATAGAAAAGCTGACGCGCTGATCAAGATAAACACGGCTCCCAAACCTGCAAGTAGCTTGGAGTCATAACGGTTATATAGTATCCCAATTAAAGGCGAAAATAAGACATTCAAGAGATTTCCCGGTAGTAAAAACATCCCCGCCAAAGCCGCTTGTAATAATAATACTTCTATTAAGTAAAGTGGCAAAATAATAGCCGTGGCAAGTATGCTCATCATACATATCATCATAAGAAGCAGTCCGACTATGAACGTTTGATTATTAAATACTTGTAAATTTATCATTGGTTCTGTGATATTCGATTGTCGCCATACAAAGACACCAAGACTAATGATCCCTATTGCAAGAGGTGCCCAAACAGTGACGGATGAAAACGAATTTTCGGCCAACGTTGCAAAGCTATAGATTATGCCGCTAAATCCAATTGTAGAAAGTACAATAGATATAATATCAATCTTAGGTCGGGTAATATCTCCTATATTTTCAACCACTCTTATCGCTAAAATAAAAATAATAAAATAAATTAATGCGCTTATCATGAAAATCGCACGCCAATTTATAAATGTGATAATAAAACCTGATAATGTAGGCCCAAGTGCGGGTGCTAATGTAATAGCAATCCCCACAATTCCCATGACAGCGGCACGTTTTTGCATAGGAAAGATGAGTAAAGCACAGCTTATCAATATAGGTAATATAATAGCCGTACCCACAGCTTGTACTACACGCCCTAACATTAGAGTCGGTAGCTCTGTCGAGGCGACTGCAATCATGCATCCTGCAAAAGAAATGAAAATGGCACTGACAACCAAGCTCTTTGTATTAAAACATCGCATCAAAAAAGCCGAGATAGGCATAAATACCGCTAATGTTAATAAGTAACCAGTAACTAACCATTGTGCAATGCCAGAAGTAATAGAAAACTCATCCATTAAAGTAGTCAGAGCCATGTTTAACGCTGTTTCTCCAAATAAACCGGAAAAGGCTCCTATCATTAAAACAGTTAACATTAAATATGGTGAGTTAACACTTTTTTGAGCTAATTGCATTTATTTTTCCCCTTTCATAAAATTACGCCACTTACTTAAAGTGATATATAAATATCCAATTAAAAATAACCGTCATCAGACAATATCTGATGACGGTTAGCGCCTATCAACTTGGAATTTTATTTCATCATTTTTTCGAAATAATCATCGTTATACGCTTGGGCAAAGTGATATGTTGCCTTACGCTCGGCGAGTTTGAAGAATTTTTCAACATCTACAGCTGAAAGTGAAGTAAAGGATTTTGCTTTATGTTTAAGCATATTAAATGCTGTCTGTGATAGGTTTTCTATTTTTTTCAGATCATAACCCACTAACATACCATGACGTTTTCTAATCACCCCGTCAGCAATAACGGTGTCTATATCCGTACTTTTCGTCATTTGGGCTACACTACCTGCCACATTCATCGTAGGTACAAATCCTTCCGTGTGTCGGATAATAATAATATCTGCATTTTTCCCGACACTCAGCGAACCAATTTTATCTGCAAGACCCATAACTTCAGCCCCCCCCATCGTTGCCCAATAAAGCGCATCACGCACAGTCGGTGTGATCTCAAATGGCATCGTGTCACGCTGATGTACCTTATCGTTTGCCTGTGCACGTTCAATTTGTAGTGCAATATTCATTTGTGTGAACAGATCATCAGTGGTAACACCGGTAAGATCCGTACCAAGGCCAAAGGGAATATCGTGTTCAACACATGGTTGATAAGGTAAATACCCCATCCCCATTTGCAGTTCACTTGAAGGGGTACTAACTACATAGCCTCCTGTTTTCGCAATCAACTTCCAGTCTTCACCAGTTAATCCGTTGCTGTGTGCATGCAAATGACCCGGTCTCAACAGTCCATGGTCATCTAATTCTCTCAAACCGCGTAAGAGTACAGAAGTTTTTGCGGCCCCAGTATGAGAAACACATTTAATACCTAATTTATCAATGAGATTTATTTGCGTGGCAGTATAATCAAATGGGACAGTTCCAAGATCAGAAATTAGCATCCCCATACTGAGGCGATCTTGACCATTAAATTCTGTATTCGCTATTTCTGTAGCGTTATTCAAACGCTCATCTTGTGTTTTAAATCCTGCTGGTTTGAAATCATAAACTTGCATACCATAAGCATAAACACCTCTAATACCACTATCTTTCATGGCTTGGATAGCGCTGCTTGCATGTTCAGGGGAATTAACACAATCATTAATTTCATAGACAGTGGTTGTTCCAGCGTTAAGTGCGCTGATATTTCCTGAAAGTACAGCGGCATACATATCATCAGCGGTTAATACGCTTCCGAAAGCATAAAATGTGTTGACTAAGAATGCTGGTAACGATTCTTCTGTTGAGACACCACGGAAAAGAGACATCCAGTTATGACGATGAGCATCCACCATTCCAGGCATGACAATTGCGCCTTCTGCGTCAATGAATTCAGCATCTTCGTGATGATCAAATTCATGAAGATTAGCACTGATGTCGCTTATTATATTATCTTCTATTAATAAGGCACCGTTAATAACGTCACCAAGGTTTTTATCCATGGTTAATAAAGTACCGCCACGAATAACCTTTTTATTATGTTTCATATTCATCTCCTAATATTCATGAGAATTTACAATGTTGTTTAAAATTTAAATAAATAACCTAGATTGATTAAATTTAATTAGAATAAAATTACAGGCGTACGCCTACCACGACGAAAATATTGACTTTCATCAGATATAATATTTTTTTGGATTGCCGGCCAGAACCGCACTTTATAGTGAGCCTGGCGTTATAAGAAATTAATTAATATTCATAGAATCCGGCCTCTGGCACGTTCAGAGGTGTATGTACGTTAGCCATACGATCGGTAATAAAACGTTTGGGCGGAGTTCCGGTAACTTTACGGAACATCGTGACAAAGGATCCGGAGCTTTCATAACCAAGTGTCTCAGCAATATTTTGGATTGATTCTCCTTGTTCAAGTAAAGGTAAAGCCTTTACAACATGCATCTGCCGCCTCCAGCGATTAATGCTCAATCCTGTTTCGAGTGTAAAAAGTCGAGACATATTCCGCTCACTCATGTTTATGCGCCCAGCCCATTGTTCAAGTGTGACTCTCTCAGAAGGTGATGCAAACATAGCATCAACCATCTCACGTAAACGCATATCTGAAGGCATTGGTAGGTTAAACAATTCAAGAGGCGCTGATATAATTTCATCAAGCAAAACAGCAATCAGACGTGCAGCACTTCCTTCATGCTTATCATCTAGAGGAAGCACAGCTGTACGTTCAAGTAGCGCGCGCAGAAATGAAGAGACCGAAATGGTACTGCATTTCTCAGGCAACCCTTCGACGATTCCCGGTTCGACAAACACAACAAAACCTCTCGGACTGCCACTACATTTTGCTCGATGTTCCACGCCCCCGGGAATCCATACCGCTCCTTGAGGCGGAACAACCCATAAGTGATCTTTTGTCTCTACCGTGATCAAACCAGTATCAGCGAACAATAATTCCGCTTTACCATGGGTATGGAAAGGCAGTTCCCACTGCTCTGTTACCATTCCAAGACCAATAACTACGACTGAATGTGTTATATCTTCAACGGATTGAGGATCAACCTTAGTTATGAACATTAATGTTCCTTAAATATCAGCTAGCGAGTAACGTAAATGCCTTAAGATAGGCTTTTTGCTCTGTTGTAGCAGTAAACATTGGATAGCCCCAAAAACGTTCAAATAATTCAGAGAAAGCGTCAATACTTGCTTGTTGATTAGTGTCACTAACGATCTGAATATTAGCCTTAATAAACTGATGAATATCATGCTTATTCTCCTTCTTCCAGACAGCAACCTTATGACGGTCTTCCTTGCTTTCCTGATTTGAACTGTCGCCCTCTGGAAAGCTTCGACTAATAAATACGAATGGTTCATTCCTATCTAGAAGCCCTCTTATCTGCTGCAAAACCTCATCTACGGGATCGTCTTCTAACGGCATATAGTCCATCCAAACAAACGGAAATTCTGATATATCAAGTTTCATCTCGGCTCCTACAAATTGCTTTCGAGTTCTGAGATCCATAATAGAACTAGCCTATTGGTATGTCATTGGTATGGACAGACAAAAAATTCATCATTTCAGCCAAAATTATACTTTTTCAGAAAAGATCGACACAATAACAACATAGCTTTGTTGTTAATTAGTGAGTTTCCCTACGACAGGTAAGAAGCCAATTATGGAATATGGCGTTGATTGCGACTTAATACCAACACACACTCTAACACAAATTATCAAAGCTTTTACTCGTCACAAAGTCACACATATGGCCCCTTGAACTCATAAGGCGACTGAACAAAAACCACATCTAGCAAAGTATGATTACGATAAAAAACGTGTAGATATAAGCTACACATCGCTTAAAGAAGGAATCGAAGTAGAACGGATCATTTCACCCCACACGCTAATTTGTACCCCACTACGTTGGCATGTTCGAGCTTACTGTGAACATGCAAAAGATTATCGGGACTTTGTATTGAGTCGAATTCGCAGTATCCCCAGCCTTGAAGATAAACAAGTAATGGGAAAAGGCAGTGACGAACTATGGAATAGTGCACTTCACGTCGAATTAAAACCAGATCCACGCTTGACCGAGGCTCAGGCTTCAGTTATTGCCTGTGATTACGGTATGGAAGGAAATATCCTCCAAATACAAGCCAATGCAGCCTTACTTCGCTATGTTTTGGACGCTTACAACATCGACATTAATGTGCTTGATTCCAACCCTAAAAGTCAGCAGATTATCATTGGGAATTTTGAAGAATTGAAACCATATTTATTCTTCTAGATATGCGTAAATACTTCAGAGTGCATACACGTGATTAATCATTAAGCCTATATAGACTCCCTAGGCTAAGCAAGAAAACAAACTTCATCAATTGACAAATTAGATGTTTTTTAAATCGACTAAAATTTTCGTCCTAACGGTTAAAGTGTTAAAATGCTCACAACAATGCTGTCATACCTTCAGGTGATATTAAAAGTACTTCTGGTACATCACTTGATAACCACCAGCTTAACAATAAAAATAAAAGGTTATTTTTCAAATGGTTAATGGCAATATCCAATGGTTTCCCGGTCATATGCACAAAGCTCGCAAGGAGATCGAAGAAGTCATCCCAAAAATCGATGTCATCATTGAAGTATTGGATGCCCGTATTCCATTTTCAAGTGAGAACCCATTAATATCAAAGCTTAGAGGAGATAAGCCTTGTATTAAAGTTCTTAACAAACGAGATCTCTCGGATCCTGAGTTAACTGAGGTTTGGATTGAGCATTTCGAGAAAGAGCAAGGCGTAAAAGCCATGGCTATCACTACCGAAAATCCTCAAGAAGTGCATAAGATCATGGAGCTATGTCGTAAGCTTGCTCCACATCGTACCGATATTGGTAAAGATATTCGCACCATGATCATGGGCATCCCCAATGTTGGTAAATCTACTATCATCAATACTTTAGCAGGCCGTACTATTGCCCAAACGGGTAACCAGCCAGCCGTTACTCGTCGTCAACAACGTATCAATTTACAAAATGGTATCGTGTTGTCTGATACGCCCGGAATTTTATGGCCAAAAGTAGAAAACCCACACAGCGGCTTTCGTCTGGCGGCAACAGGTGCAGTAAAAGATACGGCAATGGAATACGATGAAGTGGCGTTTTATACCGTGGAATACCTCGCCGCTCATTACCCGGAGTTACTCAAAGAACGTTATAGCATTGACCAACTGCCTGACACTGAAATCGAGCTGATGGAAGAAATTGGTCGTAAGCGTGGCGCATTACGTGCAGGGGGCCGAATCGATCTCCATAAAGCCTCTGAGATTCTCTTACATGAATTGCGTAATGGCACACTCGGTCAAATTACTTTAGAACTGCCGGAGATGATCACTCAAGAATTGATTGATGTAGAAATTCAGGCAGAGAAAAAAGCCGAAGAAAAAGCGAAAAAGAAAGAAGAGCGTCGTAAACGTTATTTGCGTAATAAACGTTAATCTTTTACTTAATAATGACTTAATGCTTCATTATTAAAGAAAATATACAATTAAATACCAAAAACAAAAGCAGCCTAATCCGCTGCTTTTGTTTTTTACCAACGCGCTAATTTACTAACGAGCTAATTTACCTACTAGATAAGATCGCTCAAACCAGCTCATCAAATCTGAAACATTAAGTACTTAACCTCAATGCTTTCATGATCTCAGTTATTTCAATTTTTGTAACTCTGCCTGTAGCGTTGTTAATTTCTCTTGATCTTCTTCGATTTTTTGTTGGTATTTATCAATTTTTTCTTGGTCATGATCTTCCATAGCTTCAGCCAAATCATCTTGGTGCTCTGCTATATCATCTTTTATATCGGCAATGTCATCTTGTAGGTCAGATTGCAAACCACCTAATGAGCAGTTGTCTTTGGCATTTTCTAATGCTTTATTCAAGCCTTCAGCTTTTCTGGTGTGGTTATTTTGCTTAGCCATATCAAGTTGCTTTTCAATATGACATATTTTAGCTTCACAACCTTTTAAATCTTCACAATTTTGTGCAGCATTAACATTAAAACCAATCAATAAACCTACTGTTGCCGTTATCGCCATTATTGCTTTCATCATCAGACTCCTAAAAAGATTAAGCCCTTACACTATAAAACAAAAACCCATAAAACGAACCTTATATTTACCATCATTTATGTCAGAATTTTCTGTAAAGTTAGCTTACATCACTTACCAAAACAGCGGACTAATCCATGGAGCAATTAACACCGTCACAACACCAGCAATCATCATAACCATACTGGCAACCACGCCTTCTGAACTGCCTAATTGATACGCTTTTGCCGTCCCAGCACCATGAGCAGAGGCACCCAAACTGGCTCCTTTTCCTAAATGAGAACGGATCGATAAACAAGCTAGAATCGACTCACCGACCGCCATTCCAATGACCCCTGTGATCACCACAAACAAAGCGGTTAAATCCACCTGCCCTCCAACGGATTTGGTTGCCTCTACCGCAAAGGGTGTGGTGATGGAACGCATAGCTAAGCTTCGTTGTAACACTTCCGATAAGTGAAATAACTTTGCCATCATAACAGTACTGCCAATTGCCACGATCACAGAAACACCAACACCAATCGACATCGACAACCAATGGCGTGCCACTAATTTACGATTATCATAGACCGGAATGGCAAAGGCGATTGTTGCAGGGCCTAACATCCACAATAACCAATGCGCATCACTCATATAGGTTTGATATGGAATACGAAATGCCACCACTACCAAAATCAACAACACTGGAGCGAGCATTAACGGCATCAATAAAATACTCGGCTTACGCTGATAAAAATACTTACTCAAGTAATAAAAAATGATGGTCATGAATAAGCATGACACGCCCAGAAGGTAACTCATAAAGGCACTCATATTAGTTTACTCGCGCAGCTTCATTTTGCATTTTATTGATGGCTTTGCGACTGGCTAACCTAAATTCTAAGCGATATACCCTATCCACCACTAAAGCGGTGACTCCAATCACCAAAATGGTACTAAAAAATAACACCGCAAGAATTTTTAATCCTTCATGTAGCATAAGATCAGGGTAATTCACTACAGCCACCACTGCAGGCACAAAGAACAACAACATTTCAGACAATAACCATGTTGCGCCACTGCGTAACCAGTCGCCTTTTATCACTTTGGCAAACAAGAGCATTAATAGCAGTAACATACCGGTTAAATTGGCGGGAATAGGCAAATGTAACCCCTTGACCATCCAATCGGCCAATAACCAAATAAAAGAAAAAATAACGATTTGAAATGCAGTCACTAAAACACGCTTTAACATTGATAAGAGTCCATTAAAAATAATAGAGGCAGTATATTCCTGTTCAAAACCATCAAAAAATGAATTTTTATTATCAAATTTATGCCAAAATGGAATACTTCAAATCATTAATTATTGCGTTTAGAAATAGTTGATAGAGAGTTTATGGATATCAAAGCATTACGCTATTTTGTTGAATTAATAAAACAAAAAAGCTTTACCAAAGCATCAGAACGGTTATTCGTCACCCAACCCACCATCAGTAAGATGATCAAAAATTTGGAGTCATCGATTGGTCAACCGCTAATTTATCGTGAAGGTCGACGGTTTTGGCTCACGGAGGCGGGTGAGATCGTCTATCAACGTGCCATCACACTCTTGGAATCACTAGAGCAAATGCACGCTGAACTTGAAGATTTAGAGCAACTTCAACGCGGGCATTTACGCTTGGGTATCCCTCCTATGGTCGGCCACTTATACGCCGCATTAATCCGCCGTTATAAGCAACAATATCCTAATGTCGAACTCACTATTGTTGAATACGGGGGCAAAAGAATTAAACAAGCCTTAATGGAAGGTGAAATCGATGTGGCATTGACCATGCTAGAAAGCCAGCGAGATAATGACTTCTCTAAGCTCGCATTAGACAACTACCCCGTTCATGCCATCGTTCCCAATACTTCTAAATGGCGAGGGATTGATGTCTTAACCTGGGAGGCGTTAGAGCATGAACCTTTTTATATTTACACCAAAGAATTTACGTTAAGTGAATTTATCGATCAACGTTGTCAGCAAGCAGGATTTCGCCCCCAAGTGTCAGCTCGAAGTAGCCAATGGGACTTTTTGGTGGCCTTAGTAAAAAGTGGCAATGGCGTCACTTTTTTACCTCAACCTTTATGCCATCGAGTCAAAGACGATGGAGTATTAGTAAAACCAATGGCGCAATCAATGCAGTGGTCATTGGGGTTAATCTGGCATACCCAACGTTATATTCCAAAAGCAGCAGAAGCTTGGATAACCTTATGTCGAGATGCCACCCCTACCAGCGCTGCTTAACCCTTTTCTTTGATCCTAAAAAACAGCTCGGTGAAAGATTGTCACTTTCCACCGAGCTGGCTATTTGAATACTAATCAATATGGATTAATAGTACTCATTATCTGACCATTTAATTAACCTCAACTGCGAATAAGAGTGTCACAATAACAACTCTAACCTATTGATATATAATTGATAAAAATATCTATCAGGTACTTAAGGTTGGTTACTTTCTCTCAATGCTGCAATTTGGGATGAATAACAAGGCAAAATCATAAGTCAATAGCTGGCCTATTGAGTTGATTTTAACGAAGTTAGACTCCCAGAGTGCGGTATTGAGTGACTTCTAGTTATCCGCGGTTGAGGTTAATTAGTATGATATTATTTTTCCGTTGGCGCGTAATATTTCATCTTCATACGCAATGCAACATTTACCAACGCAATTAATACCGGTACTTCGACTAAAGGCCCAATAACACCTGCAAACGCCTGATCAGAATTCAAACCGAATACCGCAATCGACACCGCAATCGCCAATTCGAAGTTATTCCCTGATGAAGTAAAGGCAATTGACGCATTTTGATCATAAGGAATACCCATTTTCTTACCAATATAAAAACTTGAGAAGAACATCAGTAGGAAATAAATCACTAAAGGAATCGCCACTCTTAACACATCCAATGGCAGTTCAATGATCATTTCACCTTTTAAGCTAAACATTAGAACAATAGTTGCGAGTAAAGCAATCAAGGTAATAGGTGAAATACGAGGAATAAACACATCGTTATACCATTGCTCGCCTTTTGCTGCGACTAACCATTTACGACTTAAAAAACCAGCTAAAAATGGAATACCTAGGTAAATCAGCACACTTTCCGCAATGTCTAAAATCGTGATATTAACTTCAAAACCTTCTAATCCGAAATAAGGAGGCAATACCGTGATAAATAACCATGCCATAAAGCTATAAGTCACAATTTGGAAAGCACTGTTTAATGCAACTAAAGCCGCCCCATATTCTTTATTACCACCACTGATATCATTCCAGACCAATACCATCGCAATACAACGCGCTAAACCAATCAAGATTAAGCCCGTCATGTAACCTGGATAATCACGTAAAAATATGATCGCTAAGGCAAACATTAAGATTGGCCCAACAATCCAGTTCATGATTAAAGACAGTGTGATGGCTCTTTTATCTCGAGTCACTTCACCCAACAAACTGTAATTTACTTTAGCCAGAGGTGGGTACATCATTAAAATTAAGCCAATAGCCAATGGAATATTCGTTGAGCCCACCGACATGCTTTCATTCCATTCACCAACTTGTGGGAATAACACCCCAATTCCCACCCCAATAGCCATGGCTAAGAAGATCCATAGCGTTAAATATCGATCTAAAAAGCTCATTTTTTTAGATGCTGATACTTCAACTGATTCAACCGTATTACTCATCGTTTTGATTCCCAATTCATGATCTCAAACTATAACTTTGCATCGCTATTACATTGCCCTTTGCAAATACTCGATAACTCTTTATCAATTAATGACGCATTATTTTTCAGCGTAATTTGCAAGATATCTTTTACCCACTCAGGTAAATTAGGGTTGATTCGATAATGTACCCATTTGCCCCGACGTTCATCGAGTACAATGGCATGCTTCCTCAATTCGGCTAAATGACGCGATACTTTAGGTTGACTTAACTCTAGTGCTTGCATCAAATCGCACACACAAATCTCGCCCAATTGTTGCATCATCAACAATGACTTTAAACGAGTCTCTTCCGACAGCGCTTTATATAAGGTTAATGGTGACATAAGTAGATTCTTTTGCTCTTTAATATACGGAATATCATATATATGAAATTTCACATGTCAAACAATAAAAAAATAACCGCTTTAAAACGCCTACAAAGCGTGTCAAAACGGTTACTTGATAAATAGGTCTTTCTATAAGGCTAGGGTTAAAACCATCCGCTTATTCTTTACCGTACACGTTATTTTCTTGCTCTTGTACACGGATAAAAGTAGTACGCTTAGTTAGCTCTTTAAGCTTGGCCGCGCCAACGTACGTGCAGGTTGAGCGTACGCCACCAAGGATGTCATTGATGGTGTCATGCACAGTGCCACGGAATGGAATTAATACGGTTTTTCCTTCTGCTGCGCGGTACTTGGCAACACCACCAGAATGCTTGTCCATCGCTGACTGAGATGACATGCCGTAAAATTTCATGAACACTTTGCCTTCTTTCTCAATGCGCTCACCGCCAGATTCTTGGTGACCAGCTAACATGCCGCCTAGCATCACGAAATCTGCGCCGCCCCCGAAGGCTTTAGACACATCTCCGGCACAAGTACAGCCGCCATCGCCAATAATCATACCGCCTAAACCATGTGCGGCATCGCCACATTCAATAATGGCAGAAAGCTGAGGATAACCCACGCCTGTTTTTACGCGCGTTGTACACACAGAACCTGGGCCAATACCCACTTTAACAATATCGGCTCCAGCAATGATCAACTCTTCAACCATATCGCCGGTTACTACATTACCCGCACTGATCACTTTATCAGGAAATGCCTCACGTACTTTCATCACGTAATCAACAAGGTGCTCAGAGTAGCCATTAGCAATGTCGATACAAATAAAAATTAAATCATCGGTCATTGCCATGATGTCTTTGGTCTTTTGAAAATCCGCTTCTGAAGTACCCGTTGAAACCATCGCATTGTTTAATACGCTTGCATCGTTAGCTTCAATGAAACCTTTCCAGTCTTCCACCGTATAATGTTTATGTACTGCCGTCATCACACCATGCTCTGATAGCGCTTTCGCCATATCAAAACTACCCACAGAATCCATGTTAGCGGCAATAACCGGTACACCTGACCATTGACGTCCGCTGTGCTTAAACGTAAAATCTCGCGTTAAATTTACTTGAGAGCGACTTTTTAGTGTTGAACGCTTAGGGCGGAATAACACATCTTTGAAGCCTAACTTAAGTTCTTGTTCGATACGCATAATGCAAATTTCCTTTATTACATAAAATGTATGTGCCCAAGAGGTACAAGCAGCAATGTATCTATTGTGCAGGCGATACAAATTCTTTGGCAGAAGTATTTATATCTTTCGGACACAAAAAAACCGGAGCGTTGGCAGACGCTCCGGTTTTCAGCATTATAGGCTGTGATTTTTTTCTTACTAGTCTGATATTTTAAATTTTTTTATGATACTTTATGTCAGATAGCATCCATAAACTGACTGTAAAGTCAATAACACATCTAGTGAAATCCCATAATTATCATTGAGTTATCATCAAACCTATCATTAAGGCCATAAGGTTAAAACGCCGATCCTTAAGATAACAGCAAAGACCAATAAACTGACGCCAAATTTATAAAACTTGAACTCGTTCACGGTCATATCTACCCGTTTATAAAATACCGTGATAACACCTTTCCAATCTTGGCTACGCTTTCCGTATTCCAGCAAACTGAACAGCACACACCCAATTCCCACTAATAAGATGGATTTTTCTAAGACCAACAATACCATTTCCATCGCCTTTCCTCTTTTGAGAATCTTGTTTTTGGTTCGATGTATTTACTATGAATGTCTGCCATTAAAAAATCTGTAGTACTTAGGTCGAATCCTGATTAATTTGAGAACACGCACCCAAAAATCATCATTAAAAAACAATATGACACGGTGAATTAAGTGGGCTGCCAAGCATTAAGATTACGATAAAATGTAAACTCCAATACGTAGTTTCTGATTTTCTTGTAATAAAAAAGAAGCTAAATATTAATGCATTGTGATTCCTTGTTGTTAAATATAGTCGATTTACGTTGAGAGAAAATTACAATATATATTCTTATTTTCTTGAGTGAAGGGCTGAAGAAAATATTAAAGCTATTCTCCATCAAAGAATTCAGGGCTAATTCCATTTTTGTTGTGCTCCTATTCACAAAAAAGATCTTTAACCTAGCCAACAAGAATTTAACAATCAACATTAAAATAGTTCAAAAAGACTATTAATCTTAAAAATTAAATTAATTTAAACTCCAGATTATAATGATATAAAAAATACTAATATCATTGATATTTAAATCAATTTTCACTCATAGATACTTCACTCCATCATAAGAAATAGAAATTGTAATGCTTGTAAAAATCGAGCATGGATATTTAATTTTCTGATTAGGGGTTAGGTATGATAAAAGTAAATACAATAGCGGCTACAATTGTATCAGCTTTAATAACTGGTAGCGCTTTTGCTGAAACTGAAGTGGCATTAGATGTACTATCTGGCGATGAAGCCACGCCTACTGTAGAAAAAATTAACGATACTGATGTTATCACTGATGGTTGGGACATTTTTGGTTATGCATCAATGAACTTTAGAACTGTCGATGGTAAATCGGTCGATACAGAGTTTGGTAAACCAGATTACAAAACAGCAGGAACACATGGTAAAAGTACTAATCAGGTCGAATTTGTAATAAAAAAACATACCGAGCACGCAAATGGTGTATGGTCTGATTTTATCATTCGCTCCGAATATGGTAACGGTAACTCTTATGCTTATTCCTCAGCAGGAAGTCAAAAAGATAATACAACTGCACAATTTGAAGTAAAAGAAGCATTTGTAGAAATAGGTGCGTTACCTTATTTAGGAGAGGAAACCTCTATTTGGGGTGGGCAACGTTTCTTAAATCGTGCTTCTGGTATTCTATCTGGGGAGTTTTGGAAACAGTCATCAGGTGTAGGCGCAGGCCTTCAAACTAGGTATGCAGAAAATACTATGGGTATAGCCTATGTTATTGCTGATCCTGATGCCGGAGCACCAGATGTCTTAAGTTGTGAAAATAATAGTGATGCATCAACTTGTAAGATCGTTAAAACAAATACTCCGCGTACAACTCTTTCAAGTCTAGACCTTTATTATTATGATGTCGATATTGGTATTGGTAGCTTAGATTTTGATCTTAAATATATGCAACAAGAAGGTAAAGATAATAATTCTGATGATGGATTTGGAGCTGCAATTACTTTTAATAGTAGTTATTACGGCTTAGATGGGTGGACACAAACAGCGCTTGCTTATGGTAACGGTGTTGCACAAAACCGTGGTGTAAACTTCGGAGGGTGGTCTGGTGGTGATGATAAAGCCGAATCACTTTTCTTCACCTCCTATGGTGTATTAAACCTTTCTGAAAAGTGGCAGATGGGTTCCGAGATGACCTATATGGGAGCTTTAGATCAATTATTTGGCGCTGATAATTTGAAACGTTACCTTCTTGCTGTTCGTCCATCCTACAAAGTTAATGATAATTTCCGCCTCGAGCTCACCGCTTCTTATGGTCATGAAGAGGGAGCAGACGGATACTGGGGGCGTACTGGTGATGATCTTGAAAGTGATATTTATAATATTGAATTAGCGACAGCATTTACTGTAAATGCCGATTATTTTGGTCGACCTCAGATAAAACCTTATGTAAGTTATATTAATGCAGATGATGAAGCGAGTGCTCGTCAAATTGGTATAGAAGATGGTAAAGATGAAATCGTAATTGGTATTCATACTGAAATTTGGTTCTGATCAAAAAATAAGGCAGCAGAGATGCTGCCTTCTATATATTAATTATTAAAATATATCCAAACCATAAAATGAAAAAAATCCATATTATAATAATTCTAACTTTAAATTTAATGCTTATCGCATGTGCGCATACATCAAAATCAAATCAAGATCCAACAAACATCACAGCTAAAGAATTAATTTGTTGTGATAATTATTCTGAGTTTCCTTGGATGCTTCTTGATATCAATGAAAGATTTGAAATAAAAATTAATAAAGAATCCCCCTTAGGTCACTTCACTGAAGGTAATAGTTATTTTGCTTCTTTTAAGTTGCCCTACCTCTCAAATAAAGCAAATATTAAGATTACTAGCAAAATGATAAATGGTGAATTTTTCGCACCTAAATTAATTACTTTAGATAAAAGATTTAATATTGTAAAAACCAATAACAACGATAGTTTTAAAATAATAGAAGGTGGTATATTTCAGCCTCCTCAATATCAAGTGAATTTTACTCTGGATGTTCGAAAAACACCTTATTTTATTATTTATACTGATAATAAAAAATTAGGTAATTCTATCACCCTCCCCCATCCAGCGAAGAAGAGAGCAATAGAGCTAGGCCAGCCAATACCAATGGTGATTGACCCCAAATATACATTTCACCGTTTTGGCTCATTAGTATTTGAAATTAAAACTACTTCTTTATCAAGAATATTGTTAAAAAGTAAAAAAAATATGACTAAAACTACCGTTAAACCTGAAAGCGTTCCATGTTCCATAACAAATACAATACCAGAGTCTTTAATGGTGACAGTTCATAGTGATACAAAAAAATATTATTTTGAATCTATCAAGTATGCTGTAAAAAATAAACAAACCTTGAAAGCTATGATGCTATTGAAAGAAGCTGAACAACTAGGAATAGATGGTGCACAACGAGTTTTTATCAACGCTATAGATAATAGATAATAGATAAAATTAACAAGATATTTTCATGGCCTTTTTTAAACGATTCCTTA
The DNA here is from genome assembly GCF_002157735.2 of Vibrio aphrogenes. Taxonomy (NCBI): domain Bacteria; kingdom Pseudomonadati; phylum Pseudomonadota; class Gammaproteobacteria; order Vibrionales; family Vibrionaceae; genus Vibrio; species Vibrio aphrogenes. Next base: position 232,572 of record NZ_AP018690.1, on the reverse strand, counting down.
AAATGAGAACTGCGCCTCAAAATTTCAGTTTCATCTTGAACGATAAAAAATATAATATCTGGATAAATCGGTGCAAATCTAAACTGCATACTGAAAATAAAAGGAAACTCACTCACCCCAACTCAACATCTGTTCTTATTAGCATCAAACCAGCTCTTAAACCGGGCCTTACTTTGGCATTAGGAAATAACACCCACTCTTGAGCCTGTGCCACTGTATAGGTGGTATCGCCATCGGTAGCTAACACTTCACCTTGATGAAAAGTGGTAAAGTTTTTCACCGAATCTGGAAAATTCAACGTAAAATTTTCTGTCAATTTCGTTAATTGCTGCGTGACTTGATAAACCAAAATAGGCGGCTTCTTGGTGGGTGAAACGTCTTGAATCCCTTGTTCGATTAAATGTCTTAATGCGAGATCAACCTGAGCAAATTGGCTAAGATCATTGTCACCAAAGGGTTTGGCTTTTCCAAGCTCTAAAGTACAACTGTCTGCGCCGCAATAATGGCTAGTAAAATAAGAAAAGGTGCCACTGGGGGCTTGGTTTAATACCGCCGCTTCTATACCTGCCGAGTCTAGCCAGTAAAATAACGAACGACTAAATGATTGAGATTCTTGAAAAGGCAGGACGGCAAAACGCACATGATGAGATCCACGAATAGCGGTGTGTAGATCCAAGTGCCATTTTTTACCGCTCGATTGACTACCTTGTGTCGAGGCAGAAAAAAATGCATGGATTAATGACTCAAGTTGTGCGGCTCTTTGCGTTTCTATGCTAGCTTCATAATGGCGATGCTGGCCGCTAAATAAACGGTTCAAATCGATTTGCTGATAGCGCTCTCCCGTTTGCATGGCACTTGGGTGACCCAATAACACTAACAGGCGCACATTTAACGTTAAAACGCCACGGCTGAGATCTTGTAAGAGGCTTTCAAGCAACTCAATTGGTGCAGTTTCATTGCCGTGTATCCCTGCTGAAATTGCAATATGATCACAGCTATCCAGTGGCTGATTCGGCTCTAACAGCACCACACCATGCGCTAGCCACTTCCAAGTAAAACCAGAGGCTGCCCCTTCACATTGTGGAGGAATTTGCTGCGCTAAGGTAAAAGTCAGGAAATCTTCAATCATGGCGATATCCTATATCTGTTGAAATGGATAGAGGCTACCCAAGTTCAAGATTTGCGTTAATTCATCCAAGGCTTGGCGATTTTCCATCAGCAATTGCGGATCAGCCAAATCACTCTCTCGTAATCGGTCGCGATAAAAACGCTCAATCCAAGCATTTAAGCTCGTAAATAAGCTCTCAGTCATAAGTACTTGAGGCGTAATCGCGTTGAGCTCAGATTGAGTTAACACTACCCGTTGACGCAAGCAAGCCGGCCCCCCGCCGTTACGCATACTTTCACGTAAATCAAAGACCTTCACCTCATCAATCGGGTAATCACTGCTGATTAAATCACTCAAATATTGCCATACGCGCGGATGTTGACGTGACTCTTCAGGCACCACCAGCAGCATCTTCCCATTGGCTTTCGTCAATAACTGACTATTAAACAGATAAGTTTCGACCGCATCTTGGACTGACACTTGCTTGCTAGGCACTTCAATAGGAATAAAGTCCGTATTCAGTTCGGCTAATTTGCGGCCAATCTCAGCAAAGGCTGATTTGGCATCTAAAAATGCCGCTTGATGATAAAAAAGCACCGGACCATTACTCACACTAATCACATCATTATGAAACACCCCCTGATCGATAACATCTGGGTTTTGTTGAACAAAGACGGTTTGCTCTGGGGTTAAGCCATGTAAACGGGCAATCGCTTGACTGGCCTCTAAGGTTTGTCTGGCTGGATAACGAGTTGGCTCAACTCCTGAGCTTAATGCTTGTCGTCCATACACAAATACTTCGACGCCTTTATAGCCATAATCAGCACATAAACGGTTATGATTAGCCGCCCCTTCATCCCCCCAGAGTGCTTGTTGTGGCAAAGCATCATGATGAACAAAATAATCGTCGTGATTAAAGATGGCTTTGAGCGTCGCACTGGTGGTGTCTGCTTCAATTGCGCGGTGGAAGTTATTATTTAAATTCGCCACCGTAAAATGCGCACGCCCATCGTGAGTATCAGCTGAAGGCGACATGGTGGCAGCATTGGCAGTCCACATCGATGAAGCAGAACTGACTTGTGATAAAAGTTGGGGGGAATGCTTAGCAACTGCGGCCAATACTTGTTGATCGCTGCCAGAAAATCCTAACTGACGTAATAACGGGAGATGGGGGCGTTCTTGAGGAGGGAGCACCGCTTGCTTAAACCCCATATCACTCAACGCTTTCATTTTTAGTAATCCTTGCTGGGCCGCCAATTTAGGATTGGACTCCATATTTTGATTACTGGTAGAGGCAACATTACCAAACGATAATCCCGCATAATGATGGGTCAGACCAACTAAACCATCAAAATTGACTTCATAGGCTTTCATATTTACTCCTGCCTCCTTGAAGAGTCTTCTTGTACCGTAGACGCGGCTGCGTTCTTGAGACGACTTTGCTTTTGAAACGACTGTACTTTTGAAATAATCAAGCCATTCACAGTGCCGCATCAATGAAGGCAGCAATGTAAGCCGCCTTAACGATTACACTTACTTAAAGAATAGCCCCGGTGATAAGGCTTCTGGCAATGAAATAGTCTCGCTTTCCAATGACGCCATCGGCCATGCGCAATAATCCGCGGCATAATAAGCACTTGGACGATGGTTACCCGATGCACCTATGCCACCAAAAGGTGCCGCACTTGACGCTCCAGTAAGGGGTTTATTCCAATTCACAATCCCCGCTCGCGCTTCAATCAACAGTTGCTCATAATGTTCACGATGAGGCGAAATTAATCCCATTGATAGCCCATAACGAGTGTTGTTGGCTATCTGGAGAGCTTGTTCAAAGGTTGAATAACGGATAACCGTCAGCAAGGGGCCAAAATGCTCTTCATCGGCAATTCCTGACACGCCGGTGATATCGATAATCCCTGGGCTTACAAAGGCAGCCTCGGCAGAAAGCAGCTTCATTTCCAGCAGACTTTTTGCGCCTTTATCCAATAAAGCTTGCTGTGCCGTTAGCAATTGTTGGGCGGCTGGTAATGAAATCACACTACCCATAAAAGGGGCCGGTTCGCTATCCCATTCACCCACTTTAATCGCTTGAGTGATCTCAACTAAACGCTGCATAAAGGCATCACCTTGCGCCCCTTCTTTTACCAACAAACGTCGTGCACAGGTACAGCGCTGCCCAGCGGAAATAAACGCAGATTGAATCGTCAGGTGAACGGCGGCGTCCAGATCGTCGATCTCTTCCACGATCAGTGCATTATTGCCGCCCATTTCCAGTGCCAACACTTTTTCAGGCTGCCCCGCTAATTGACGATGTAATTGATAGCCGGTATTGGCGCTGCCAGTAAATAACAAGCCATCCACATCAGCATGAGAGGCTAAAGCTTCACCAGTTGCGCGACCTCCTTGAATCAGGTTGATCACACCCTCCGGTAAACCCGCTTGTAACCATAATTTTAAGGTTTCTTCTGCCGTCCACGGTGTCAGCTCACTGGGCTTAAACACGACCGTATTTCCTGCTAATAAAGCTGGGACGATATGCCCGTTAGGCAAGTGCCCTGGGAAATTATAAGGGCCGAATACCGCTAATACCCCATGTGGACGATGGCGTAATATCGCTTGTCCATCCGGCATATCCGTTCTTTTTTCACCAGTTCTTTCTTCATAAGCTTTTAAAGAAATTGCCACTTTACCGATCATGGCGGCCACTTCGGTTAACGTTTCCCAATGAGGCTTTCCAGTCTCCTGTGAAATAACGGCAGCTAGTGCGCTTTTCTGTTCCGTTAACAATTGAACAAAACGCTCTAACAAAGCAATACGCTGCGCAATTGGGGTTCTTGCCCATACCGGAAAGGCTTGGCGTGCAGCCTTGACCGCTTTATCTACTTCGGTGGCGGTCGCTTCATTGCCTTGCCATAACATTTGATTAGTGGCTGGATTTGTTTTGTCAAACGGGCTCCCTGTTGCCACTTGCCAACGTCCGTTTATCAATAAATTAGAATGAGACATTATGCTTTCTCCTCTGGAAAGAGTGTTACGGCGCGGATCACATCGCCCGGTTTGACTTGTAAGGCATCGGCTAACGCTTGGGGAATCCCGATCTCTGACGATTCAAAGATCACGTTCCCGAGCACCGCGCGATAATTTAAATAATCGGTATTAGACAAAATAAAACACGGCCCATCATTGGGTATGACTTGTGGATTTGTCACAATCTTGACGCTCCATAATTCACTTTCTCGTACAGCGCGAATCTCTTCCACTTTCGCTTCTAACGTTGGCCCCGCATCAAAAATATCGATACAGCCTTCATAGCGCAGACCTTCACTATTTAAAATAGCAGCCGCAGGCTCAGTATGTGGATGCACTTTACCAATCACCTCTTGGGCTTCTTGTGTCAGAAATTCAACATACATAGGGTGCTTAGGCATCAGTTCTGCGATGAAACTTTTTTTGCCCATTCCCGATAAATGATCCGCTTCGGCAAAATCCATTTGAAAAAAATGGCGGCCTAAACTTTCCCAAAATGGTGAACGCCCCTCATCATCTGAATAGCCTCGCATTTCCGCGATGACTTTATCGGAAAATCGATCTTGGAAATTCGCCATAAATAAGAAACGAGCTTTGGATAATAAATAGCCGTTTTGGCTGTGACGATATTCAGGGTCGAGAAATAAGGTGCATAATTCGCTAAAGCCGGTGTGATCATTACTCAGAAACAACGCCTGCATATTGCGATAAACGTTTAATTCTTTTGAAGCATGAACGACCGTGCCAACTCGGTAGTTATACCAAGCCTCATCAAGACCAATCGCCACTTCAATACCACTGATCCCAACTACTTGTTGGGTCTCAGTATCTTCTAAAACGAACAAATACCCTTGCTCTTCGAGAGGCGCTCGTTGATGCCAAGTGTTCACCATGCGTTCAACGCGCTGAGTAACGCGCTCTTCATTTAATGGTAAAGACGTAAATCCAACCCCGGTTTTACTCGCGAGTTCAATAATAGTTGCTCGGTCTTCTATCCTGACCGGACGAATTATCATCATATAAAAATCCTTTTCTGAAGATATTCCCTTTCAATATACAGAGCACTTTAATAATGTTTTATGTTGACCTTCCTTTTCAATTAAAGCCTCTATTGCTTATTTTACAATGCACTCATTGATAGCCGATTTTTTAGTCATAAATAACGCATAAAGAATCAAAGTTTACAATTTATCCTTTAATTAACCGTAAACTTAGACAATTAAACATATTTATAACATCTTTTGGGCTGGGATGAATTTTAAAACATGATCGAAAACACAGTTCCGACATTTAAATTATGGACAAGAAGATTGAAATAGCGTCATCACACGCCACAAAGTGGATAACGATAGGATTGGCTTCAGAATGTGAGACCTTTGAATCCAGCTTTTGGCATGGTGGCGCCACCTTGCTCAATCGCACCATTCTAAGCCAAAATGGTTAAGCAAAAATGATTGAGCAAAAATGGCTGTTTAAAAATGCTTATGCAAAATGGAGCGGAAAAATCGCCTTCTAAGCTAAGCACCAAAACGCGTCGCTTCAAATCGATTCAGCAATTTATGTAAACAAAAGCACACCATTAAAGTGATCACTATCGCCACAGCAATACTGCTCATTCGATATAACGCACTGAAAATTAAATCATCATTCGGTTGCAAATATTGGCCGAATAAAATTCCCAAGGTCGTCATAGCACCAAATCCAGCCCCTGACCCGCTAGCTTCTTTAACATGAGCATGACTAAACATCATTAGCCCAATCCACAGTAACGGCATGACCAACACCAACATATTTGACCAATCATATAAAATCATTTGCACCATAATGCCAAAGCTCACACCGAGAATAGTCCCGATGGCACGTTTTCTGGCATAACCTAACATGCCATTCCAATGCATTGGAAATAACAACAATAAACTGGTGGCTTGCGCTGACATGGAATCTTGTAAATCTAGTGTTTGAAACACCACAAATGATAAGGTTGCCATCACAGAGCCTAACAAGGCTTCATGACGCATTCGGTTCGCATTTTTCTCAACAACAGGTCTGGCTGGCCTTGCTTCCACATCAGGCCATAAGTACATCATCAATGTGGCGATCATTAATGAAGTACATGATGACACTACATTATCTGAAATCAGAATACCGATATTGGTTGCTGGATAACTGGCGAAGTGCAGCATAATACTGAGGTTAATCACGCCGGTTGCGCCAAACAAAAATAAACTGCCTTTGCTCATTGCAATAAAACGATAAAGGAACATAAAAAAGGCCATCATGGTCATAATGGCAGGATGATCCCCGAACATTCCAGCAATCAAACCCACTTCAACCGCAGAAACCGCCGCCGAGGCTAACACTTGACGCGCCACATGTCGGTTTACTTGCGGTACCAATCCCAATAATAAGATCGGCGTGACCGTATAAAATACCCCATTTTGCCAACCAAAGAATTTACAGATAAAAAATCCAAGCGTCGCACCAGTAGCGATACGCAGACATTGTCGATATTCATTGGCTGTCAGCGGTTGATGACGAAGTAATCTCATTCACCCTCCGCTTAATAAATGTAATGCAGTAAACTGATAAACTTAATTTGCAGCTTAGCGATATAAGCAAATAAACCATGACTTGGGATCAACTGAACTGTCGTGCGCGCGCCAGTGGCAACCGAGAAATCCAGTGGTTCAACCAAAGTTAAATGCAAGCGTAAACGCTGAGCATCTCGCACCCAACGATCCGAAGACGTCGGAGTGGCTAATTGTCCATTAGCATCAAATTGTCCTGAACTCACCCCCGCATCAATGCTGTCCACTTGCGCTTTAAATAATTGCCCTGGGCGACCATCAAAGGCCACATAGGCTGTATCTCCGGCTTGGGTATAAGCAATATTCTTTTCTCGAAAATCGGCAATGATATCCACTTGTTGCGATACTAATGCCAACGCCGAGCTACCCGCACTTTTAAAACTGCCCTGTTGAAGATGCACATTCGTTACAATGCCATCTTTTTCCGCAGTGACTTGGGTATAAGATAGGTTCAATTCGGCCTGCTTTAAATGGTTTTGTGCTTGGCGAATGGTTAAGTTCTCTTCCCCAGCTAACCCTCGAGCCACTTTTAATTTGTCTAATTCTGCCCGCGCAGCTAATAAGTTGGCTCTCGCCGATTTAGCATTACTGACCGCAGTATCACGCTCTTGTTGTGAAACACCATGATGACCAAACAAGTTAACCAGACGTTTAGCTTCTCGATTGCGCTGCTCATTGAGACTTTCCGCAGCATTCACATTGGCTTCTGCTGCCGCTAAACTCGCATCCAATTCTTGGTTAGTTTGCCTTGCTTGTTCTAATGCTAATCGCGCTTCTTCGACCGCTAACTCATAAGGGCGGGCATCAAGCTCAAACAACACCTCCCCCTTTTTTATGGTTTGATTGTTGTGCACATTGACCGTTTCAATACGACCACTGACTTGAGGGGCAATTTTGGTAATGGATCGTGTCGCCATGGATTCTGTGGTGACAGGCATTTTTAGATCGGCAATTAAAAAATAGATGAATATAAAAGCAAAGCCGAACATAGCGATTCGCACTAATCGTGCAAATTGTTGATCTGATGACATAAATCTCTCTAAATGAAGGTGAAATTTTCTGATTGGTTTAGCCGTAACCCTAATGCGTTAAATGACGCACCTCTTTAGGTCACAGCTTAAGGGAATATCATTGCCGACCTGATAAGGTAGCAACACTAACGCTGGTGCAATTGTTCGAGCGCATTTTGCGTAATGAGCTCAACCATAGCTTCAAACTCTTGCAATTGCTGCTCTGATAATCCAGACAGGACTTTTCTGCGCACATCAAAAATACGCGTTTCCATCTGCTTTAAAATGGTCTTACCTTGTGGGGTTAAACACACCAATCTTGCACGTTTATCATTAGGACAAGGTTTACGCACAATCAAATCTTGCTGCTCTAACTGGTTTAAAGTTCGCATCAATGAGGCCAATTCGATTTCTAGCCCTTCAGCTAAACATTTTTGACTAATGCAATCGCCTAATTGACGTAACTTCCACAGTGCACTCCACCTCGGGTGAGTCAGGCCTAATGGCGTCAGCTCCGCATCAGCAACCATTCGCCATAAACGCATCAAACGGCCTAAACGTTCTGCCAACGGTAAATTTTGAAGATGTTGCTTATCTAATTGCTCCACGCTGATCCCTTATTTTTACAATGATGGGTACTATTTACTTAGTAAGTTGACCTTTTACTTAGCAAGTTGACCCTTTACTTAGCAAGTTGACCCTTTACTTAGCAGGCTAACTAATTGACAGGTGTTATTATAATTATTTAGCCTGCTAAGTAAAGCAAAGTGATAAAAAAATCATATAACTCATTAACAACTACACTACATTTAAAAGGGTTAACCATTGACAGTGGTCACATTTTGTTACAGGTTATCAGAGAGCAAAGGCGAACCTTTTTACCTTTTCCTTACATACAAGGAGTGTTTATGCGACTTTTTTCCGCGATTTTATTATTACTCGGGATCGGCTTAACCGCAGGGGGTGGCTGGTTAGTAGCGTTAGGAGGCAGTGTCTATTACCTGCTGGCAGGTTTAGCATTTCTTGCTTGTGCCATCAGTATTTGGCAACACAACCGAACCTTCTCTCATTACCTTTTTGCCGTCTATTTATTATTCACTATGGGGTGGGCATTAACTGAATCTGGGCTGGATTGGTGGCCGTTAGCAACTCGAATGGGACTCCCTCTTTTGCTCGCTATCCCTTTGCTTGTCACATTTAAACGTGCGAGTCGCTCTTCAAACTTAGCCTTATTCTCCATTTGGATTATCAGCAGTGTGTTGACTTTAGGCTCCATACTAAACACCACACACGATATTCAAGGCACGTTATCCACCGATATAGTCGAAGCCAATCCCGATATGGGCGGTATTGCCGATGAGGCGTGGACCAGCTATGGACGCAGCAATTATGGGCAACGCTATTCTCCACTAGATCAAATCACACCAGATAACGTGGCTAAGCTCACACCGGCTTGGCAAATTCAAACTGGTGATATCAAAGGCCCCAATGATGTCGGTGAAACTACCTATCAGGCGACACCACTTAAAATTGGCAATACGTTGTATTTATGTACGCCACATAACTGGCTAGTCGCTTTAAATGCCGATACGGGAGCGAAACAGTGGATTTTTGATGCTAAAGTTCCTGCAGAAAGCCAGCGTCAGCATCAAACTTGTCGCGGGGTATCTTACTTACCACCACAAGATCCCTCTAATATTAGCGGTGCATCTTTAGTTGATAGCAAAACAAACATGAGCACACAAGAGCTACCTAGTATGCAATGTGATGCTCAATTATTCCTACCTACCTCCGATGCGCGCCTGATCGCCATTGACCCTAAAACTGGGGCACGCTGCAATAACTTTGCAAAAGATGGCGTGTTGGATTTAATGCAAAACATGCCGTACAAACAAGCCGGGTATTATTATTCCACCTCACCACCGATCGTGACTAATGGAGTTGTGGTGGTCGCCGGTGCGGTCAATGATAATTATGATATCAATTCTCCCTCTGGCGTGATTCGTGCTTTTGATGCTCAAACAGGTCAGTTAGTCTGGAATTGGGATTCCGCTAACCCTGATGACACCTCCCCTATTGCCGATGGTAAGACTTACACAGTCAGTTCGCCAAATAGTTGGTCTGTTGCCAGCGCCGATGAAAAACTGGGATTAATTTATTTTCCAATGGGCAACCGAACTCCCGATCAATTGGGTATGTACCGCAATGACAATGAAGAAAAATATTCAAGCTCGGTGGTCGCGCTGGATGCCAAAACCGGCCAAGCACGTTGGGTGCAACAGTTCGTTCATCATGATTTATGGGATATGGATACGCCAGCACAACCTAGCTTGATTGATTTAAAAACTCCGACCGGTGTGCAACCAGGCTTAGTTGTTCCGACCAAACAAGGCGATGTCTATGTCCTCAACCGCGCTACAGGTGAGCCGATCCACCCCATCACTGAAGTCCCTGCTCCCCAAGGGGCGATGCAAGGTGATTATGCGGCTAAAACTCAACCGGTATCGGCGCTAAGCTTTAACCCACCTGAACTCAAAGAATCTAACATGTGGGGAGCGACCTTACTCGACCAATTGATCTGTCGTATTGAATTTCGCTCATTACGTTATGAAGGCCGTTATACTCCACCATCAGAGCAAGGGACGATTGTCTATCCTGGCAATTTCGGGGTCTTTAATTGGGGCGGCGTGGCCGTCGATCCTAAACGTCAGGTTATGTTTGGGATGCCTTTAAATCTGGCGTTTGTTTCTACCGTGGTCGACAAAAAAAGCGCTAGATTTAATGATGCAGATAGCAATAAAGGTGAACACGGCGTTAATGCCAACCACGGTGCGCCTTACGCGGTAGAACTCAAACCTTTCTTGTCGCCATTGGGTGTCCCTTGTCAGCAACCGCCTTGGGGTTATGTGGCTGGCGCAAACTTAGTGACAGGTGAAACGGCGTGGCAACATAAAAACGGTACCATTTATGATATGACGCCCCTACCACTGCCTATCAAAATGGGGGTTCCTGGCATTGGTGGACCAATCATTACCGGAGGCGGTGTGGCATTCTTAGGAGCCACTGTCGATAACTACCTAAGGGCTTATGATGTCACCACAGGAGAAGAGCTTTGGAAAGGTCGTCTTCCTGCCGGTGGACAAGCAACCCCTATGACTTATCTCAACAGTCAAGGAGAACAAATGGTGGTGATTGTTGCTGGAGGACATGGCTCTATTGGCACCAAACCAGGTGATTATGTAATTGCTTACAAACTTGAACCATAAGTGTTTGATATGGATTAAACACCGTATAAATATTAAAACAAGCAGTCCATGTGGCTGCTTATTTTTTATTTTTTATAAAAAGTGTCTTTCATATCCTTCTTTCAATATTTATTGCTCAAATAAACTCATATTTACCTTATCCCCATTTACAGCAAGACAAATAAATATCGTTAACAAACCTGTAGCTTCAAGTGTAAATGATATAAGCATTTTCCTATTAAAATGAAAGTATAGCCTGCTTATAAACCCCCTTCTAATCGTTCAACATCACCAACTACTTAATAAATAGTTTCTAAGGTGAGAACACGATGAGGTTATTCAAATTTACCCTAATTACCAATGCACTTCTTTTTCAAGCAAGTTTTGCCTTCGCTAACCCCGCGATACACCAGGCAAGTGAATTCTATGCTGGTGGTAAAGTTGGAGCTGCAAAATTCAGCAGCCCTTGTGGTGAACAACATGAGTCTTGTAGTGATGAGACTGGTATTGCTGCAGGGTTATACGGTGGCTATCAGGTACTAGATTGGCTAGCAATAGAAGGCGGTTATATTTATTTAGGCGGCCCATCGGCTACCTACCCGACTATGGAACAACCAACAAGCTTGGTGGATTACAGCAGTACAGTACAAGGTTTGGAGTTGGGGCTAAAAGCAGATTACGCGCTAAGCAAGCAACTTTTGGTGTTTGGTAAAGGTGGAGCACTCTACTGGAATGTTAATACTGACGCAGATGAACCTAGCGCAAAAGATATGGATGATTCCGGTTTCTCTCCCATGCTAGGGGGCGGTTTGGAATACCGATTATCCCAACACTTAAGTGCCCGTATGGAATACCAGTATTTCTATGATGTGGGTGATTCAAAAACCACAGGATCATCAGATGTGCATTTTCTTGGCTTTGGGCTGGATTACCGCTTTGGTGGCACAACGCCGCTACAAAACACGATATTACCTATCGTCGAAAAAGAAACGCAACCTTCCGAAAAGAAAGTGGAAACCTCACAGCCAGTCATCATTAAGCAGCAAGTTCAAATATTGCGAGATTGGAGTGGCTTCGATAGTAAAAGCAGTGGCTTTGGCAGCAACAGTACAGAACTGTCTCCTGTGATGAAAACAGAGTTAGCAGCCACCATTCAGCGTTTGCAGCGTTACCCACAAGCAACAGTTGAAGTTATTGGCCATACCGACAGTGTGGGCCGAGCGACATACAACCAACAGCTATCGGAAGCGCGTGCGCAACGTGTGGCGGATTACTTAATGTCACAAGGCATCGAGCGTGATCGTATCACTGTTAAAGGTTATGGCGAGTTTCGCCCTATCGCCTCGAATGATACCGCACAAGGCCGCGCTTTTAACCGTCGAGTAGAAATTATCTCACCAGAGGTGATCCAACAACCTATCACTTCTGAGTTTCAATAAAACAGGTAGTATTTTATGAATAAACGTATTAATAACATGAGTAAAATCTCAGGAAAATTGCCCGCTGCTGCGTTGCTGGCCTTGATTTTAGCCGGGTGTGGCTCTGATGACGATGGCTTACCTAACCCGATTAGGAGTCCAATTACTGACCCTATTGGTTCATGCACAGAGTTTATATGTGACAGCGATGGCGATGGCATTTCTGATGCCGATGAAATTCGCAATGGCACCAACCCAAATGACCCGAACGATCCAGTACCTGGTGGCGATAAAGACAGTGATGGCGACGGCATTCCTGATGGTCGTGAAATCGTAGAAGGTTGGGACCCAAATGACCCAAACAGCCCAGTTCAGGGTGGCGACCAAGACAGCGATGGTGATGGTATCAGAGACGGTCAAGAACACGCGGAAGGCTGGGACCCTAATGATCCTAATGACCCTGTTCACAATGGCAACCAAGACAGTGATGGTGACGGTATTCCTGATGGTCGTGAAGTGGTGGAAGGTTGGGATCCGAATGACCCGAACAGCCCAATAGAAAATGGTGATCAAGACAGCGATGGCGATGGCATCACTGACGGCCGTGAGCACGCAGAAGGTTGGAACCCGAACGATCCAAATAGCCCAGTACAAAATGGCAACCAAGACAGCGATGGTGATGGCATCACTGATGGGCGTGAAGTCGTTGAAGGCTGGGATCCCACTGACCCTAATGACCCTGTGCAAAATGGCGATCGAGACAGTGATGGTGACGGCATTCCTGATGGGCGTGAAATCGTGGAAGGTTGGGATCCAAATGACCCGAATAGCCCGGTACAAAATGGCGACCAAGACAGTGATGGTGATGGTATCAAAGACGGTCAGGAGTACGCTAAAGGTTGGGATAGAAACGATGCTAATGACCCAGTGACAGATGGCCATAAAGACAGTGATGGTGATGGCATTCCTAATGGCCGTGAAGTCGTCGAAGGCTGGGATCCGAATGACCCAAACAGCCCAGTGGTGGGTGGTGACCAAGACAGTGATGGTGATGGCCTCAGAGATGGTCGAGAATTCATCGAAGGTTGGGATAAGAACGACCCGAATAGCCCAGTGGCTGGTGGCGATCAAGACGAAGATGGTGATGGATTCCCGAAAGGTCAGGAAGTCATTGAAGGTTGGGATGACAATAATCCAAACATTCCCATCTCTGCCCCGACTGTAATGAACCCTGAATTGGTATTGGACAATAGCAGCGTGTTGCCAGACATGAACTTGCAGGCAAGTATCCGTTTTGAGGTAAGTACAGAGCCAGGCAGAGTATTTAGTACGCTCGATGTGCCGGATGCCAACCACGTAACCTGGGAAGTACTGGATGCCGACGGCAACGATCTCTCTAGCGAAGGGTTTACAGTCAATACTGAAGGGCAAGTAAGAATTCCACCAGTTACACAAGCCTTCCCTTACGTGGATGAGCCTCTAAGTATTCGAGCTTCGTATGTAAATGAAGGTTGGTTTAATAATTTAACCGGTCCAATAGAAAAGACGTTCAAAGTCACTTTAAGCAAACCGTCTGAAACCACGGTGACTTTCTTACTCGCTGGTAAAGTCACAGCACCTATTATCTACAAACAACAACAAAGTTTTAAAGCGCAAGCAAGTGTTATGTTGATAAACGGTAATGTCATTGTAATTCCGGACGACAATAAACTAGGAGCATGGAGTCTAGACTCTACAGGGAACAATTTGGGTATTACTATTAATCCCGCAACAGGCGAAATTGATGCCAGTAAAGTAGATGTCGATTCAACACAAGACTTTGAAAGGGATTTTAAAGTGATTTGGACAGGTGCTGGTAGTTTTGACGGTGTAGTGCAAGAAGAAACATTGACTATGAAGTCTGGACTAAGATCCTATTTTATTAATGGTTATGAAATAATGCCGCCACTAACTCTTGAGCAAATACGTAATGCTGGATTAGCAGTTGATGATATAAGAAACTATGATGGCATTGAATACGCTATCTACGACCTAACTCCAGGGAGAGCCACGTGTGAAGCTTTAGGGTTCGGGCTTGCGACTGAAGAGAATTATCTTGACCTAAGAGCTAGTTTAGGTAGTAATAATGCCGAAATTTTGGTTGAGTTGCAAAAGAATGGATGGCCTGTGGGAGATTATTGGACCAATGAGACCTTCAGCCGCACGAAATTCTCTTTTGTAGATGGACATATCTGGTCACCTATAAACTTCATATTGCCATTTTATATCAGTTGCCAAAGGCCTATAGATTAAGGTGTTTAAAAAGTCAGTAGTTTGACTTTATACAAGACAAACTACTGACATATTTTTATGCTTTAATCAAACATTTCATTCTATTCACTCATTGCCTTTTATTATCACTGCATTTCATAATCTTATAGCCTCTCTCAACGCACCCTTTCTGCTATAAATAATAATAAAAATACTATGACCAATAATAAAAAATTGACCTAGATAGGTGGTTAGCTTTTGAGATAAGTAAATACTTATAATGCGAACAAATTATCAAGCAAAGTTGGTAAGTCTTTCCTTATCTGTAATAATTGCATGAATTATTAGTGCTTAAATTAGCTTGATTAAGGAAACACACATTGATAAGAAAAAAGGTAATTGTTGTTGACGATCACCCAGTGGTTCGCTTTGCTGTTAAAACATTGCTTGAAAAAAACGACATGCAAGTGATTCTTGAGACTGAGAGCGGTATTGAAGCTATCAAAAAAGCCAATCAAGCGGATCTAGTCGTCCTTGATATCGGCCTACCACAAAGTGATGGTTTTCAAATTCTAAAGCGAATTAAATCCATGAGTAACCCTCCAAAAGTTTTGATATTGTCGACTAATGAAAGCGCTCATATCGTACAGCGCTGTCAACAAGCAGGAGCAGATGGTTATGTCACCAAAAGTGAAGATTTTGATTCACTCTTTGAGATCGTTCGATTGATATTACGTAATTATCGTTTTTTTCCTCAACTAGAACAAGCCGCCGATTCTATGACTAAGGGTTCAAACCCTCTTCTCAATACGTTAACTCCACGAGAATTAAGCGTACTCATATTAATCGCTCAGGGCCTTGGCAATAAACAAATAGGAGAGAAACTATTACTCAGTGAAAAAACCATCAGTACCTATAAACACAAGCTAAAGATAAAGCTCAATGCCAACTCAGTGTTAGAGCTTATCGATTTCGCGCGTCATAATGAATTGGTGTGATTGTTGAGTGATTGGTATTACCCTACCGCTATAACAACTAGAATTACTGAAAAAGCAAATTGAAAGCACCTTTATAAGTCGCGCACGAAAATCGCCTTCAGGGAGATCATCCATTCTCTTTCATCTCCATTTCAGTAATTTTAGGTGCCACGTCTTGCCCACCTAAGGATTGATAAAGTGCCACTTGCGCGACAAATTGGTTATAACGATTTTCTAATAATGCGGCTTTGGCATCACGTGTATTTTCTTGCGATTCCAATAATTCCATAATGGTAATGGAACCGTATTTATAGCGCGCAATGTAGATTTTCTCGGCTTGTTCCGCCGCATCGTATTGCTCTTGTAAACGCGCACGCTGATAGATCAATTGCTCACGAGCAGACAAAGCATTTTCCACATCTTGAAAGGCACTATATAGCACTTGACGGTAACTGACGATCGCAGATTGATACTCCACATCAGCGATTGCTTTGTTATTTTGCATGTCATTCCATTGCAAAAATGGCAAGGTTAAATCTGCGCCTAAGCTGCCGATCGGATCGGATAACAGATCTTTTAAAGCCTCAGACGATCCCCCTAATGCCCCCGTTAAGGTGAAGGTAGGTAAATATTCTAAGTCTGCTGAATCTTTACCTGCTAACGTGGATTTAATATCGTAAATTGCCGCTTTGACATCAGGGCGACGAATCAATAAATCCGCAGGAATGCCAGAAGCAACGTTAGGTAACTCTAAATCTGGTAATTGTTCAACCTTGCTGCTCATGTCCATTGGCGGCTGATTAAACAAAATAGCAAACGCATTATTTGCTTCGATTAATTGCTGCTGATACTGGCTTTGTTGCGCTTGCAAACTGGCTAAAGTGCGCTTAGCTTCCAACACATCAAGTTGACTCACCGCTCCTAATTGATACTGACGAGCAATCAAGTCCAAGGTTTTTTGCGCATCAGCCACATCCGAATGGCTCAACGCAATACGCTGTTTTAAATAGCCGATTTGCCAATACAAGGATGCGGTCGTTGCCACTAGACTTTGTGCGGTGCTTTCACGGTCTTCTAAACTTGCCAGTGCTGACCAGCGAGCCTCATCCACATCGGCAGAAATTTTTCCCCATAGATCAAGTTCATAGCTGACAGATAACCCCGTACTATAGCTCTCTTGAGAGTCACCACCGTTCAGAGGCTTCGACACCCCGGCAGAAGTGGTAGAACTAAATTGTGGATATAGATCATCCTTAGTTAATCCCATTTGTAAGCGCGCTTTTTGTACTGTAAAAGTGGCTACGGCTAAATCATTGTTGGTCTGTAAGGCTTGATCAATATAATGGTTCAAAGTGGCATCATGAAAGGCATGCCACCACGGGTCCATTTTCACATCGCCCGCAACGTGTTGCTGCTGCCATTGTTCTGGCACTTGAACCGGGGGAGCTTCATAATCGGTACGAGTTAACGCACCACAGCCGGTTAGTAACAGCGCGCTTACGACTAGACTTAAAAGTGTTTTGTTCATCGTATTAATCTCTTGCTAACGCATCAACAGGATCGAGCTTGGCAGCATTTCTAGCGGGTAAAAAGCCAAAAACAATACCGATTAACGTTGAGCAAACAAAGGCCCACACAATCGATGCAGTTGAATAAATCATTTGGAATCCGCCATCCACATTCGCCAAGATTGCTCCTAAACCAAAGGCTAATGCGATACCTGCAATGCCACCACATAAACACACTAAAATGGCCTCAATTAAAAACTGACGTAAAATATCAATTTGCCTTGCACCAACCGCCATCCGCACCCCAATTTCTTTCGTGCGTTCCGTCACCGAAACCAGCATGATATTCATAACGCCAATCCCGCCGACCACTAAGGAGATCACGGCAATAGACGAAATTAGTAACGTCATCATCGCAGTGGTTTTTTCAATATTTTGTCGAATGGTATCGGTGTTAATCGTAAAGAAGTCTTCGGTACCATGACGCATTTTTAATAAACTGATGATCCCTTGCTCAGCAGCGCTACTAGGCGCATCTTCATCAATGCGCACCGTAATACTATTTAAGTATCGCTGCCCCATCATACGACCCGACATCGTGCTAAATGGTACCCATACTTTGAGGCTATCATTATTACCAAAAGCACTTTCTTTCGGCTGCGTTACCCCAACAATACGCACTGGTAAACGGCCAAGGAAAATCACCTGACCTATCGGATCACTATTGGCAAATAAAGACTGGCGAGTGTTATCATCTATCACCGCTTCTTGCGCAAGCCCATCCACGCTGTCTTGTTGCCAAAACTGCCCTTGAGCAATCTCATAACCTTTTACGCGAAAGTAATCGGCCCCCACTCCTTCAATCGAAGCAGTTACCGCCTCATTAGCATAACGAATAGTGAGACTGTTATTAAGTGACGGTGTCACGCTATCAACATAAGACAATTGCTTAATCGCATTCGCATCATCAGCGGTTAAAGTGCGGACTCGGCCTGAACGTCGATCACCAAAACCTGTACCAGGACGAATATCAATGGTATTAGTTCCCATAGAAGCAATATTGGACAAGACTTGCTGTTGGGTACCATTACCAAGCGCCACTACCGAAACCACCGATGCAATACCAATAATAATGCCTAACATGGTTAAAAATGTTCGCATTCGATGGCTCGACATTGCCAATAAGGCCATTTTTAACGCATCAATAAAACTGTCCCAATGCCACCATTTTGCCGCAGATTGATTTGTAAATTGATTCGTAGATTGCGTTTTTTCAAGTTCAGTGTCAGAGGCAACTTCTACCTGATGGAGCGGAGTTAGTACTGAGTCAGACTCTATTTGTGCTTTCGGTGATGGATTATCCGCAATGATCTCACCATCTTTAATTTCAATAATACGATCGGCAAAATGTGCCACATCCATATCATGTGTTACAAGAATGATGGTATGGCCTTGCTGATGAAGCTCTTTGAGCAGCGCCATCATGTCTTTACCACTTTGACTGTCGAGTGCACCTGTCGGCTCATCCGCCAAGATCACATCACCGCCATTCATTAAGGCACGTGCCACACTGACTCGTTGCTGTTGTCCACCACTCAGTTGATTGGGTTTATGATCAAAACGTTCTTCTAACCCTAAACGTGTCAACAAATGCTGAGCGCGTTGTGCTCGTTGCCCATGAGCTACCCCCGCATACACCGCAGGCACTTCGACATTGCCAACCGCGGTTAAATCACCTAATAAATGATAGCGCTGGAAAATAAAACCAAAATATTCGCGGCGTAATTGCGCCAGCTGATCTTTATCCATCTGTGAGGTATCTTGGCCATTAATCCAATATTGCCCCGAAGAGGGTTGATCCAAACAACCAAGAATATTCATTAAGGTTGATTTACCCGAGCCTGACGCACCAACAATCGCCACCATTTCACCTTGCTGGATCTCAAGGTTCACCTGATGAAGTACAGTGAGCGATTCTTCTCCGCTGATAAAACTACGGCTTAAGTTTGAAATTTTAAGTAGAGGATTCGCCATCATTAAAATCTCATTGGTGGCTTACGGCGACTAGAAAAGCTTGAATCCGATGGCATACCAACCACAATGCGATCGCCTTCTTCTAGTCCGGAAATAATTTCAGCATTCACTTTATTATTGATACCGACTTTGACCGGTTTAAATACTAGGCTATCGCCTTCTAACACTGGCACTTGGAAGCCTTTCTTAGTGCGTTTTAAGACTTGTGCTGGTACAAATAACACATCTTTAGCTTGCTCTAACACGATCGACACTTGCGCCGTCATCCCGATACGTAAGGTCCCATTAGGGTTATCGACATCAAATAGCGCGTTGTAATAGATTGCGTCGCTGTCACTGACAGTTAATTTACTATCATCACCGGTCATGATGGTAGGCCCAGGCTCAATCGCTCGGAGTGTGCCTTTATATTTTTTATTCGGCTGCCCCAAAATTGTAAAATACGCCACCTGCCCCGGATGAACATGAATGACATCCGCTTCAGAAATTTGCGCTTTTACCGTCATGGTATCTAACTGAGCTAACTCAATAATAGTAGGAGTCGTTTGATTGGCATTGACTGTTTGTCCAGCCTCTACTGAGGTGTATACAACTGTACCATCCATAGGGGCACTGATCGTGGTATAGCCTAAGTCGACTTTCGCACTATCAACGTTGATTTTCGCTTTCTCAATCTCAGCTTTTAATTCGGCTAAATCAGCCTGATAAATGGTTAAGTTCGCTTCGGCACTTTCATAATCTGCTCGCGAGCTGGCTTCTGCTGCAAGCATGCCTTTTTGACGTTGATACTCATAATTTGCTTGCTTAATTTGTGCTTGCTTCGCTCGGTATTGAGCATTCAAGCTATCAAGAGAGGCTTGGGCTTCTTTCAAACTATTTTGTTGGGTGAGGCTATCAATTTGCGCAATCAAATCGCCTTGTTTGATTTCATCTCCAAGATTAACGGCTAACTCTTGGATCTGTCCGGATACCTGAGCACCGACATTCACTAGTTTAATCGCTTGCAACATGCCATTAGCAAGCACCGCATTCTCTATGTCCCCTTTACCAACGGGCTCCGTTGCATACGTTGCTACCGGTTTCGCTTGCCCCCAATACATCCAAGCGCCTACCCCAATCACAGGTAACGCCGCCAATAATAGCCATTTTGTTTTAAATTTCATGTCAACAGCAAAAGTTATAAATGATGATTAAGTTATACCGATTCTTCACTCAATCGCCTAGAGCTCGGCGTGTAAAGAAAAGTAAAAGTCATGCCAGATGCCTTTATCGGACCTAAAAAGTCACAAATTTGTGCATTTAACGTAACCACAACCTCACTTATCACTTATCACTTATCACTTATCACTTATCACTTATCACTTATCACTTATCACTTAAATAGCACGCTATTATCTAGCCTTTTAACAAGCAAGGATGATCAGATCATTAGTACGATGGGGGTAAATACGGGGGATCAATATAACCCTAAAAATTGACATAAAAAAAGAGAGCCGAAGCTCTCTTTTTATTTATCTCTAAAACGTTCTAATTAAAGAGCAGCTTTTGCTTTTTCAACTAGTACTGCGAATGCAGCTTTGTCAAATACAGCGATGTCTGCAAGGATCTTACGATCGATTTCAATTGACGCTTTCTTAAGACCGTTGATGAAACGGCTGTAAGATAGACCATTTTGACGTGCAGCAGCGTTGATACGTGCAATCCATAATTGACGGAATGTACGTTTCTTGTTGCGACGGTCACGGTATGCGTATTGACCAGCTTTAGTTACTGCTTGGAAAGCTACGCGGTAAACACGTGAACGTGCTCCGTAGTAACCTTTAGCTTGTTTTAGAACTTTCTTATGACGTGCACGAGCTTGTACACCACGTTTTACGCGAGGCATTATGTCTCTCCTAAACTATTAAATAAACTATAAAGAATTAAGCGTATGGAAGCATACGAACAACTGCAGCCACTTCACATTTAGGAAGGATTGCGTTTGGACGAAGCTGACGCTTGTTCTTAGTAGTACGTTTAGTCAGGATATGACGCTTCGTTGCGTGCTTAAATTTAAAGCCGCCACCAGTTTTTTTGAAACGCTTTGCAGCGCCTCGGTTTGATTTCATCTTAGGCATGATGAATAAACTCCGCATTGTATGTATTAAAATATGTTAATAAACATACTGGTTAATATTATGTAATTAGGGCGAATAAAACCCCACCACCCGAAAGCGGCGAGGTCTATTACTTGCAAAGCCTGTAATTACTTCTTCTTAGGGGCCAACACCATGATCATTTGGCGACCTTCTATACGCGTTGGGAAAGATTCAACCACTGCTAACTCATCAGTGTCCACTTTCAAACGGTTTAGAACGTCTACGCCAATTTCTTGGTGAGCCATTTCACGGCCACGGAAGCGAATAGTTACTTTCACTTTGTTGCCGTCTTCAAGGAAACGCGTCAGGTTGCGTAGTTTTACCTGATAGTCTCCGATATCAGTTCCAGGACGGAATTTAACTTCCTTAATCTGAACCTGCTTTTGCTTTTTCTTCTGCTCTTTAGCAGCTTTGCTCTTTTCAAAGAGGAATTTACCATAGTCCATCACACGACAGACTGGTGGTTCAGCATTTGGACTGATTTCAACTAAGTCCATACCAGCTTCAACAGCCGCTTCCATCGCTTCGTTAATGGTAACGATACCAACGGCTTCGCCGTCTGCACCAGTTAAGCGTACTTCTTTAACGCCACGAATTTCATCGTTTAAACGATGCTGGTTTTGCTTGGCCGGTTGTTGGCCTTTTCTTCCGCCTTTAATAGGTTATTCCTCCAGATTGAGCTTACGGCTTGAAACGTCGGCGTGAAGATAAGAAATGAAATCTTCAACTTTGAATTTACCTAAGTCCTTGCCTTTTCGTGTACGTACTGCAATTTCGCCGGCTTCCATTTCTTGGTCACCACAGACAAGCATGTAAGGTACACGTTTTAAAGTGTGTTCGCGGATTTTAAAGCCAATCTTCTCATTTCTCAAGTCTGCTTTTACTTTAAAACCAGATTTTTGTAGTTTTTGAGTGATTTCCTGAACATAATCCGCTTGTTTATCGGTAATTCCCATGATCACAGCTTGCTCAGGTGCTAACCATGTTGGGAAGAAACCGGCATATTCTTCGATTAAAATACCGATGAAGCGTTCTAATGACCCTAGAATAGCACGGTGAATCATAACTGGCACTAAACGTTCGTTATTTTCACCTACATAAGTTGCACCTAAACGGCCTGGTAGGTTGAAATCAAGCTGAACAGTACCACATTGCCATGCACGGTCTAGGCAGTCATGTAGAGTAAATTCAATTTTCGGGCCATAGAATGCACCTTCACCTTCTTGGATTTCGTATGGGATATCCATCGATTCCAAAGCCAGTTTTAAGTCACTTTCTGATTTATCCCAAATTTCATCTGAACCAACACGTTGTTCTGGACGAGTCGATAATTTTACGACGATGTTGTCAAAACCAAAGGTATTGTACACGTCATAAACCATCTTGATGCATTGCTTCACTTCATCCTGAATTTGGTCTTCAGTACAGAAAATGTGGGCGTCATCTTGAGTAAAGCCACGAACACGCATGATACCATGTAATGCACCCGATGGCTCATTACGGTGACAAGAACCAAACTCAGCCATGCGTAATGGAAGATCACGGTACGATTTCAAACCTTGGTTAAAGATTTGTACGTGACCTGGACAGTTCATTGGTTTAATTGCGTATTCACGGTTCTCAGAAGACGTTGTGAACATTGCTTCAGCGTATTTATCCCAGTGACCAGAGCGTTCCCAAAGCACGCGGTCCATCATCAGCGGACCTTTTACTTCTTGGTAATCATATTCGGTCAGCTTTTCACGAACAAAAACTTCAAGTTCACGGAAAATAGACCAACCATTATGATGCCAGAACACCATACCCGGTGCTTCTTGTTGCATATGGAATAAATCTAAATGTTTACCAATTTTACGGTGATCACGCTTTGCGGCTTCTTCTAGACGAACAAGATGCTCTTTTAATTGCTTCTTATCTGCAAAGGCAGTGCCGTAAATACGTTGCAGCATTTTATTGTCGCTGTTACCACGCCAGTAAGCACCTGCTACATTTAACAAAGTAAAGTGTTGGCAGAAACTCATGTTTGGGACGTGTGGACCACGACACATATCGATATATTCTTCATGATGATATAAACCTGGGCGATCATCGCGCGCCACATTCTCATCAAGAATTTCAATTTTGTAGCTTTCTCCACGTGATTCAAAAGTATCACGCGCTTCTTGCCAGCTTACTTTCTTCTTAACAACTTGATATTTGGTTTTCGCAAGTTCTTTCATGCGCTTTTCAATCGCATCCAAATCTTCTTGCGTTAAAGAATGCTCAAGATCGATATCATAATAGAAGCCTTTATCGATCGTTGGACCAATCGCCATTTTCGCTTCAGGGAAAAGTTGCTTAATCGCATGACCTAGCAAGTGAGCACAAGAGTGACGAATGATTTCTAAACCATCTTCATCTTTCGCAGTAATGATTTCTAAACTCGCATCATTTTCAATTAAATCACACGCATCAACACGGTTGCCATCCACACGACCAGCGATCGTTGCTTTAGCAAGACCAGGACCGATAGATAAAGCTACATCCATAGTTGATACAGGGTTGTCGAATTGGCGAGTACTGCCATCAGGAAGAGTAATTACAGGCATGATAAATCCTATTTCCAGTGGTGCCACATACCAAGTAGCACATGAGAGTAGAACTTTTACTTACATCAGGGTAAATAAAAGGATAAAAAATATTTCAACTTTAACGAGCATTTCGGTACTAATCGACATGTCATCGTCAAAGAAAGGAGGTTATTCTAAAGAAATTGAACAAAATTGAAAGGCATACTGGCAAATAATCTCAATAAACCACATTGAAAGACCCATTTTTTATAAAACCATGCCAGTGACAAGCTCTGAATCGTCTAGAAATATTCATATCTTTCTGAATAAATTGTATTTAATTTAAAGACTCAAAGAGCCTCGATATAAAAAAATTCAATATAAACAATAAGAACACTGGAGAAGGTGAGATTCATTGTCTAAAGTATAGAGTAGATGAGCTTTTAATATTTTCAGCGCTATCTACTGTCTATCCTGGTTAAACCTAAGAATAAATGAATAATCATAGTACCTACCCATGAAATCCAACGAAACATAATGGCATGGTAACAAGGATAAGTGAAAGTCGTTCAACTCAAGGTTCGTTCGATAACGCAAGGAATGTAATTATGGTCAGCGCTAAAGAGTTCGCCATATGGCTAAAAGATAAGTTTTTACATGAGAGGCAAGGCATCACCCTGACTCGTCGTGATATTAATAAATTGACGGGTAGGCAAGGTTTTAGCCTTAGTTTTGTAAATGATACCCATTATGAGCTCATGCGCTATGGGATTGCTTTTGTCACCGATACCGCTCGAGAAAACTTCTATCTCATTCCTATCAAAGATTGCAAACATTGGCGTGCTGCATTGGACAGTCAATTCGAGAAAGAGCTGTACTGCAACATTTACCCTATCGAACGTTCATCTGGCTAACTTACTCACATAATTGAATAAATTTTTATTATTTTAGATATAGATAGTATTTATTTTCACTGGACTGACCAATTAACCACGATTGTCATATATAATCGCGGCTGTTTTTTCTATTAATAGTGACTTATGTTTTTATCATCATACTACTCAAGCCAAGATAATGCGTTTCAATTCACTCGCCAACAAGCAAGTCATTTTGCTAAAAAAGTCGCGAAGGATTTCAATCATATCCACGATGAAGACAGTAAGCGTTTCTGTGTTCCAGGCGATCTTTTGTTTGCGGTTTTACTGCAACAAGAAGGCATCAGCCAAAAAATGAGTTTCCGTTTTTCGGGTATGGTGTCAGAAGGCATCTCTTTATCTATTGAAGAAAAAGATTCGCACAATAGCGCAGTGATTGATGAAAATGGTAAAGAATACCTACACATGCAACATGAAGGTGAAGTGAATCAAGACCAAAACTTCATTGAACACGTCGTCACCAATTATGTTCAATTTTCAGGTATGAACTTCCCTCACATCATGGTTCCTCTCATGCAAGAGAAACAAATGATGATCAATACTCAACGTCCTCTGGTTATTTATGAAAGCATGGATATCGAGTTTTGCCGTATGAACCTGACCCACCCAGAAGTAGCGTTTACAGGAGCGACATTTGATATTACGGGTAAACGTGGTGTGGTGACGCTCAACTTTGACTTTAAAGAAGATGGCGAAGTCGTCGGTAAAGGTGTGAAGAAAATGGTCGCGAGCGGATTACGTCCATACGTTCAAGAAGACGTTGATGATTTAGTCTACCGCTTTAATGCACGTAAAGAAGCGTTTCTTGCTCAGCATAGTTAGTCACCACTACATTATTGATTAATCATACCGCTTGAAAGCGTCAATAGCCCCTATTGGCGCTTTTCGTTTATAAAAGAAGTTAATTGTAGAATAACTATTTATCGAAAATTTTAACCTTGTTCCCAGCCTTTTTCCTACGCACTTTCTGAGCATTTCATTAGCATATTGATATAATTTTAAGTGACTTATATCACACTTTTTAAGCAACAATCTTCATTAACTAAAACGTCACACAACAGACACTTATTTTTCATATTTCTATCCTAGAGTACTTCCAACACCAAGAAGACACGTAAGTCTCTAATTTAAAATAATAGGATTTAAACAATGAAAAAAGCAGTTATCGCGACATCCATTTTAGCCGCAATGGTATCGACATCTTCTCTGGCAGCAACAGTCTATAAAGATGACTCTTCTGAGCTAAAAATTGGTGGCCGTGCCGAAGCACGTTTCAATATTTCTGATAATAATGAAAAATATGATGACAGTGGTGAGAAAACTGATAGTGCTTTTGACGATAAAAGTCGTGCGCGTCTCAGCATTTCAGGTGACACTAAAATTACTGATAGCCTAACGGGGTTTGGTAAATACGAAAACGAAGTAAGTGATAGCACAGATATTAAAACTCGTTATCTATTCGGTGGTATCGGCACTAAAATCGGTGATTTTTCTTATGGTAAGCAAGATACTGCTTTAGTGATGATCACCGATTTCACCGATACCATGGCAACATTTGGTGCTGATGCTGATGGAGCTATGAATGATATCGTTCGTGCAGGCGCAGACAAACAAGAAAACAACTTTGCCTACTCAGGTGCATTTGGTGGCCTAACAGTCGGTGCCAACTACCTTGCAGGCGAAGATGCCGATTCAGATCAATATGCTATTGCTGGTAAATATTCTCTTGATTTTGGTTTAGACCTAGCGGTGGGTTACGCTGGTGGTAAACAAGATAATGTGGATGTAAACCAAGTTGATGTGGGTGCGCAATACGCGATTTCAAACTTCACTTTCGGTGCCTTATATGAGTGGACATCAAGCGATGATGACACTGTTGGTGATAACGATGGTCTAGAATTCTCAGCACAATATAAGCTCGACCAGTGGACATTCGTTGGTGTGTATAACTACGCCACAACAAACGACGGTGAAGATGATGCCGTTGATAACGTAGCCGTTGAAGCCGTGTACAAGTTCAACAAGAACCTACGCACTTACGCTGGATACAAATTTGAAATGATTGATGATCAAGATGACCAAGTTCAAGCGGGTATCCGTTACGACTTCTAATCTCAGTTGATGCACTCTTCAACGAAATAGTGCAAAACGAATAAACAAAAAGGCCTAAATCATTATGAGGATTTAGGCCTTATTATTTTCTCAGCGATTGTGACTGATTTGACGGTTTGTTTTATAGTTAACGGCTTTTTTTATGATTAACGACTGATTTATCGCTAATGGTTCAGATCATATATCTAAACCTTATGTCCCATCAAATTAGAATAAAGCCATAAATTCGAGAGCAACCAATACACTAGGTGTAATCTAACCGCTTAATATTCATCAAGTAAACTCAGCAAAGCTTGTAATGGATGTTTAGGCTTTATACCTTCAAAACGTTTCACTTGGCTACGGCACGAATAGCCTGTCACCAAACAACGTTCTTTATCCAGTCGGTTTAAATTTGGCTGCCAGCTCAGCTGATAAATCCCTTGTGACATCTCAAATTTATCCGCTTCATGGCCAAAGGTGCCCGCCATGCCACAACAGCCTACCGGAATTGAAGTCAATGTCGCTCCAAAGTGGCTGAAGATCGCTCCCCATTGCTTCTCCGAGTTAGGCAACTTCGTTTTCTCAGTACAATGTGAAAACAGATACCAAGGAGAAGAATCTGCTTTGGCTGAATATTTAAACGATGATAAGTTCGGTTGCAGCCATTCATGTACGCTCAACACCTCAAAACTCTGCGCTTTTTCACCTAACACTTCGCGATATTCATCGCGGTAACAAAGTACTGTCGCCGGATCAACTCCCACCATAGGGATCTTCAAATCGGCAATTTGGGTGAGAAACTCAGCGGTTGAAGTGGCAGTTTGAGCAAATTGTTTTAAGAAGCCTTTAATATGTTGTGCTTTTCCATTCGGTTTAAATGGCAATACAACCGGTTTCTTACCTAGTTTCACCGCTAAGTCGACAAAGTCATAAACCACATCAGCATCATAATAGGTGGTAAATGGATCTTGTACGATTAACAAATAATCTTTGCGTTTTTCATCCGATAAAGATTGCAATTGAGACAAGCTGAAACGGCTATCCCACAATTGATCGCTTAACGCCTGTTTTAACGTCGGTACCGATAATAACGGAGTATCAATATAGCCAATTGTCTTTTTCGTGAGTGACTGAACCCAGCGCATTGCCAATATGCCATTGACTACTTTGGGAGCGGTTGCCATCAGCGGTAGCAAGCTTTCAATATTGCCCACTAAATAATCTTTCGCCGGACGTTGATAGCGAGTGTAATAAACATTTAAAAAGCGAGCACGAAATGATGGGACATCGACATTAATCGGGCATTGACTGGCACAAGCTTTACAAGCCAAACAGCCATTGAGCGCTTCAAATACTTCATGGGAGAAATCGTATTCATCTTTTTTGTTTAAGCTATGGCGGATGCGGTCAATCATGGTTTTGATCGAGGTTGATTGATGCAAGGCGGTTTCTTCTAAATCCAGAATATCCACCCCACTGGCGGTCAATTGACGTAACCATTCCCGAACTAAGCCCGCACGGCCTTTTGGCGAATGGCGGCGATCGGCGGTGATTTTCATCGATGGACACATCGGAGAGTTCACATCATAGTTAAAACATAGGCCATTACCATTACATTCCATTGCTTGTCTAAAGCTATCACGTACCGTGACTGGAATTTGACGGTCATAAAACGCTCGTTTGGTATCCGACACTTTCACCAATTCATCTTGACTCTCTATTGGCGTACAGATCTTACCTGGATTCATTTTATTTAAGGGATCAAACGCTGCCTTCACACGGCGCAATTGGGTAAATAACTGCTCACCGAAAAATTCAGGGCCATATTCAGAGCGATAACCTTTACCATGTTCGCCCCACATCAAGCCGCCATATTTAGCTACTAATTTAACGACTTCATCAGACACTTGATGCATCATTTTTTCTTGTTCAGGATCACATAAATCCAAAGCAGGACGTACGTGCAATACACCGGCATCCACATGGCCAAACATGCCGTAGTTGAGCTGTTTTTCATCTAATAACGCACGGAACTCCACAATAAAATCGGCCAAGTTCTCTGGCGGCACACAAGTGTCTTCAGCAAAAGCAATCGGCTTAGCTCGACCTTTAGCTCCGCCCAATAAACCCACCGCTTTTTTGCGCATGTTATAGATTTTATTGATGCTATCAAGATCATGACACACTTGAAAGCCGATGATTCCACCGTCTTCTGTTTCCAATTGCTTATCTAGTTGCGCGACCAACGCCTGTACTTGTTGAGTTACTTCATTGGTGTCTTGCCCAGCAAACTCTACAATATTGATGCCCTGCATTTCTTTACCAGGAACATCGGTAATAAGATCGCTAACGGTATGCCAAACGATATCTTGTTTAGCTAGGTTCAATACTTTCGAATCCACGGTTTCTACCGATAAGGCTTGCGCTTGCACCATCAAAGGCGCACTGCGCAATGCTGAATCAAAAGAATTGTATTTAATATTTACCAAAGAACGGGCTTTCGGGATCGGAGTCAAATTCAACTTAGCTTCGGTAATAAACGCTAAGGAACCTTCGGCCCCACATAACACCCGTCCCAAGTCAAACACACCATGTTCATCTTCAGTAAAAGATAAGGCATTTTTGAGATCATAACCGGTTAAAAAGCGATTCAACGGTGGAAATTTAGCTTCTATTGCCGCGCGATTTTCTCGACAAATCTGCTCGGTCATTTGGTAAGCGTGTAAGGCAAAGCTGCCTAATTCAGGCTGACCTTGAGAACCATCAGTTTCGTACATTGATCCATCAGCAAACACCGCTTGTAATGACAGAACATGATCCGAGGTTTTACCATATTTTAAAGAACCT
The DNA here is from genome assembly GCF_002157735.2 of Vibrio aphrogenes. NCBI lineage: Bacteria > Pseudomonadati > Pseudomonadota > Gammaproteobacteria > Vibrionales > Vibrionaceae > Vibrio > Vibrio aphrogenes. The sequence continues at coordinate 202,844 of NZ_AP018690.1, read as the reverse complement.
TGACCTGACGCATCGGTATTCACCATACCACCAATGGTCGCGCGGTTACTGGTCGACAAATCGGGTGAGAAAAAGAACCCATAAGGACGTACTGCATCATTCAGTTGATCTTTAACAACCCCAGATTGCACCCGAACCCAGCCTTCCGCTTCATTCACTTCGAGTACTTTATTCATGTGGCGAGACATATCCACCACAATACCTTTCGTTAAGGATTGACCATTTGTGCCCGTACCGCCCCCACGAGGTGAAAAGGTAATGGTGGCGTATTTTTCTTGTGAACCAATACGACCAATCAGTTGAACATCTTGATTATCTTTAGGAAGTACAACGGCTTGAGGAAGCTGTTGATATACACTGTTATCCGTTGCAACCGCCAAACGACTGGCATAGGTTTGCTCAATATCACCACGAAAGCCCTGAGCTTGTAGTTCATCAAGATATTGGCTGACTAACGTATCAACATCATATCTTTGAGGTAAACTAGGCAAAATGTGACGAGATGAAGAAGTTTTCGAAGGTGGGTTATTTGATATCATTCGTTTCCGTGCCCTTAAAACGCCGATCCCTCAGCTAGCTATATTTCATTTGAATCCCATCACTTTACCTTATTTCAATCAGGCTGAGGAGTAGAAAATGAGGCTTACTTCAGTACAAATCTTCAAATTTATTTTGTGAAGCTCACCACTATCGTTCTCCTTTCTAACCAACCCGAAAAACGGTAGAATACGCGGCTCACTATTTTACTCAGTAGATTGTCAGAATATTAATGGATAAACAAAAAGCCCTTAAAAAAATTGCTAAATGTCTAGAGCTTGGTAGTTCAGCCAATGTCAATGAAGCGGCGCAAGCTATCAAAATGGCTCATCGCCTCATGTTGAAGTATGGCCTAGACAAGGACGATATTGATTTCATTAAACTGGGTAAAACACAATCAAGCCACTTACTCCCAGCCAATATTAGCTCGAATCTCTTGCGCGTCATTCGCGGTATTAATACCCGTTTCGGGGTAGAGGCAGTGTTACTTAATCATAAAGGCTTAAAACGGGTTGAATTTATTGGTGAGGCCGATCGCGCGATTTTTGCCGCTTTTGCCTTTGATATCATTTATCGTGAAATGAACGAGCAAACCGGCCAATTCCGAAATAGTTTTTCGGGCACAGGCACCTCCAGCGCAGAAGTCACTCGCCGGGTAAATTCATTTTTATCTGGTTGGATTGAAGGCGCACTTGAAAAACTACCGTTGATTGCCCCTGATGATAACTCGGCACAAAAGATCAATAACTACATTGATAAAGAGTTTCAAAATGTCGACCGAGAAACCTTTAAACAACAACTTCGTGAAGCCATGAAAAACTTTACCGACGATTATGAAGTAGGTTTAAAGAAAGGCCGCCGAGTCTCTGTAAACCGCCCTATTGATGGTGAAGCAGAAAGAAAACGTCTGAAAAAATAATCATGTCATTGCCTGAATTCTTTTGAACATTCAGGCAATCGATTACGCTTATTTTATTATTTAAGAATGTGAACAAGCCCACATTCCCCCATGTAATTCCATTCGAAAGTCTTGCTGTTGTTAGCTAAACTGCTTGCGTTAAAACTCTGATTAATCATAGGAAACAAAATGGAAAGTACACATGGTACTTGCGATTGGTGTAAACAATTTGCAAGTCAGTTAGTTAAATTTGAATATCTCGACGGCGTTAGCCATCATTCTTGCCCTCAATGCCATGATTTTGCACGTTTAGACGTAAGACAATTTAACCTTGCAGAACAAGCACTAAGAGATAAGCAATCCAAATTGAAATAACGACCTTTCCATTATCTTTTTAGACTCTTCCCTTTGAGATAAAAAAAGGCGCTGAATATTTCAGCGCCTTTCCTTTTATGAACAACTATTATATCAATCACACTACTTAGATGGTCAGATAGTTAGTACGACTGGTAATAGTTAGTACGATTGGTATTAGGCATTTTCTGCTTTTTCACAACCAATAAAACGGTACGCAATAGCGCCTAAAATTGCACCAATAATCGGCGCAACCCAGAATAGCCATAATTGAGAGGTTGCCCAATCACCTACATAAACCGCTACCGCTGTACTACGTGCAGGGTTAACCGAAGTATTGGTAACTGGGATAGAAATTAAGTGAATCAAAGTCAAACATAAACCAATCGCAATAGGTGCAAATCCGGCAGGTGCACGTTTGTCAGTTGCACCAAGAATAACGATCAAGAACATCATAGTCAGTACCACTTCCGTGACTAAAGCGGCAGTCATGGAGTAACCACCTGGTGAATGCTCACCAAATCCATTCGAAGCAAAGCCCGCCGACACATCAAATCCAGCCTGACCAGAAGCGATCACATACAGCACACCACCAGCGATAATCCCACCTACTACTTGAGCAATAATGTAAGGTAAAAGTTGATTAGCAGGGAAACGACCACCAGCCCATAAGCCGATAGAAACCGCAGGGTTTAAATGACAGCCAGAAATGTGCCCAATCGCAAAAGCCATGGTTAATACAGTTAAACCAAACGCTAGGGACACACCAACAAAACCGATACCTAGATCCGGAAAGCCAGCAGCAAGTACCGCACTACCACAACCCCCAAGAACTAGCCAAAACGTACCGAAACATTCCGCTAAATATTTATTCATGTTTTCATTCCTATGAATTTATGACTCAAAGATCACATCACCTTTGAGAGACCTAAGTTAGAAACGAGCCAGAACTCGTTACCAACAGGAGTTGCATAAACGAAATACTACCTTATTTATGCTTTTCTTCTTATTGCTTTGCCCTACTCATTAAATCTCTATTTTTTAACAAGTTATGAACCATTTAATCTTACAACAGATTTTTTAAACGGCAAATGAAAAGTGATGACAATCACAGTAGATAATAATTTAATCAATAAATGCTTGAACTATCGCCACAGAAAAACTACTGTATATGCACACAGTATGGATGTATGGACAGTTATTTATGTTTATTCACAATGTCGCTTTACCTCAGCAATCGCATGCACCACACGCTTGTAATGACGATACATTCTCAATAAGTCACCCACTGTTTTCACGATTATCAATGCTATCTCAGCGTCCAAGTTGGTTATTATTTACCGCGGGGGCGACATTACCGACCACCTTAGAGTTAAATGCCTATGGCATCGACCCACGCAAAGTTGTCAAAATAAAAGCATCTAACTCAATGACGGAAAAAGAAATCATCATCAAAGCGCTGTACGCTCAAAATGCCAGCGCTATCGTCGCTAGCGATCAATTTTCCATCCGCGACAAACAAGAATTGAGCGACCTAGCTAAACAAAGCCAGTGTGAGCTGTTCTTTATGAGCCATTCAATACAACAAACGTTAATGCGCCGTCATTTACACTAATCAATCTCGCTTAACGCATTAGCTGATTTGCCGATGAGAACACAAAGAGGCTGCAATGAGCTATACCTACTTCGCTTATTTATGCAAAATAAAGTTTATGGCAAACGTTTGCTTTTTCTCTGGAAGGCAGTGAGTAAGTTCTGCTATTATGCCACTTTCTAGCATGAAAGGCGTTCATGCCACGTTAATATAGCCTAGTAGGAAAATGGAAATGAGCATTGCAAATCAAGTTCTTGCCGTGAATGATGATCTTCCCATCCGTACTGATAAACCCGTTCATAGCGGTAAAGTACGTTCTGTATATTGGTTAACCGCAGAAGACAGCCGTCGACTGATCCAACAAAAAGGCTACGATGTTGCAGAAGATGCGCCTCTCGCCATCATGGTGATCAGTGACCGCATTTCGGCCTTTGATTGTATCTGGCATGGCGAAGGTGGATTACAAGGCGTACCAGGTAAAGGCGCGGCACTCAATGCTATTTCAAACCACTGGTTTCAACTCTTTAAAGACAATCACCTTGCCGATAGCCACATCCTTGATATCCCTCATCCATTTATTTGGATCGTACAAAAAGCTCGCCCAGTCATGATTGAAGCGATTTGCCGTCAATACATCACTGGCTCAATGTGGCGAGCTTATGAAAAAGGCGAGCGCGAATTTTGTGGCATTGCTTTACCTGAAGGTTTAGAAAAAGATAAAGCTTTACCTGAGTTACTGATGACCCCCTCCACCAAAGGAATTTTAAAAGGGATTCCTAATGTCCCAGAAGCCGATGATGTCAATGTCTCTCGTCAGGATATTGAAGCCAATTTTGCGGCGTTTAATTTTTCTAAAGCCGCCGATATTGCTCATTATGAAAAGCTTTTAAAAGAAGGCTTTAAAGTGATCAGCGAAGCGCTTGATAAGGTTGATCAAATCTTCGTAGACACCAAGTTTGAGTTTGGTTATGTCAACGATGCCGCCGGCAATGAAAAACTCATCTACATGGATGAAGTAGGAACGCCAGACTCTTCACGTATTTGGGATAAGAGCGAATATCAACAAGGCCGTATAGTTGAAAACTCAAAAGAAGGCTTCCGTCAATTCTTGCTCAACTACTTCCCAGACCCGGATATTCTGCTCAACAAAAACCTCATGGATGAACGTTTTGCCTTAGCCAAAAATAACGCCTTACCACAACAAGAGATTATGAAAATATCAGAAACTTACTTAGGTATTGCTGAAAAGATTACTGGTAAAAAAATCGAATTAAGTGCTAATCCTAAGCAAGAAATTATTGATATTTTACGCCAAGATTACGACTTAATTGTCTAAGTTCGATGCTGGCTCAAAACTGATGTGTGGTCTCCACGCTGAACGAACCTAACACTGAGCCAAAATAAGAATTGAGCAAACATAAAAAAAGAGTGCCGCCCTTTAATCGGCTTCACTCTTTTTTACATAACGCATTTTTACATAACTCTTTTTTATATCGTTTGTTAAACACCCGGCTCAACGTTTTAATGGTTTCACCAAGCTGTCTAATCCTTCAATTTTTAGCGCCAAACACAGTTTCAATAAATCCCCCAGCTCCCCTTTGGGAAACTCAGCTTTATTTTGAAACCACAACAAATACTCTTCCGGCAAATCGATTAACATTCGCCCTGCATACTTCCCAAAAGGCATCGGCGTTCTGGCTAATTTGATTAAATTTTCTTTTTCTAACATCCGTATATCCTACGCCTTACATTCAAAACGGTATAATTAACATCAGCTGCGGATAACTAGAAGTCACTCAATACAGCTATCACTGTAAGAAAGCGATAATCGTAAATAAAACGACAACCGTGAATAAAATTAGCGGTAAAAAAACGCCTGCAACAGGGCAGACGTTTATCTATTCAAACGATGAGTTATCTTATCCACTCAGCCGATTAATGTACTGGGCGAGCTTCATCGTCATTAAATTTGCCAAAGTGCTCTTCTAAAACCTCAGGGGTAAGTTTTCCTTCTTGTTCTAGTTTTTTTAGCTTAGCAACGATAGCTTTTTGCTCTTCAAGGCTCGGTAATGGCGTTTCTGGAGCTTCTGTCATTTCGGCTGACATGGCTTCCAGTTCTTTTTCGATATCTTGACTCATGTGTATATATCCAACATCTAATTTAAAAATCTATTGTCATTATTCTAGCGACTTTACTGGGTAACTGCCACAAAAGCCGCCCAATCGTGACCAACAAACAAACCAATGTATAAAACTTCATCAAACGCTTCCCCAAACTCTCGGTTTTTATTCCATTTTTTACTGCATTGATGAACTTTTTACCCTCAAACTGGTCTTACATGGCAAGTTACAAATTGTCACATTTGTGAATTTTAGAATTTCATATATATTTCATCGATATACAATCATTATCTGAGACTTCAGGAGATATTTTGACCATGCATTCGGACGCTTTTGCGCAACTTCAGCAATACTTAAATTCTCAAGTAATTGGCCAAAATGAATTAGTAAAACAACTCTTAGTCGCCCTTCTTGCTGATGGTCATATTTTAGTAGAAGGTCCTCCGGGCTTAGCCAAAACCCGCGCCGTCAAAGTATTAGCGGACTGTATTGAAGGGGATTTTCATCGCGTACAATTTACTCCCGACCTGCTTCCTGCCGATTTAACGGGCACGGATATTTTCCGCCCAGAGACAGGTGAATTTACCTTTCAGGCGGGACCGATTTTTAACTCATTGATTTTAGCCGATGAAATCAACCGAGCTCCGGCTAAAGTGCAAGCGGCCATGCTCGAAGCGATGGCGGAAAAGCAAATTACCGTTGGCCGACAATCTTACCCATTACCAGAGTTATTCTTGGTCATGGCCACTCAAAACCCGATTGAACAAGAAGGGACCTACCCTCTTCCTGAAGCACAATTAGACCGATTCTTATTGCACCTTGAAGTCGATTATCCTGACGCTCACAGTGAATTAGATATTTTGCGCCTAAACCGTGGTGAAGCCCAAGGCCAACATGCCTCTCAACCAATCACATTGTCGCAACAGACTATTTTTGATGCCCGACAAGCGGCTTTGTCTATTCACATGGCCGATAATGTTGAGCAATACATCATTCGTTTGATCATGGCAACGCGCCAGCCTTCACAATACAACGCTCTGCTTGGTGAATGGCTACAAATGGGAGTCAGCCCTCGCGCAACCATTGCTTTAGATCGCTGTGCGCGTGCGCATGCTTGGCTGGCTGGTCGTGATTTTGTGAGCCCTGAAGATGTTCAAGCCATGGCATTTCCGGTATTACGCCATCGATTATTATTAAGCTATCCAGCACAAGCCGAAGGCATCACCGCCAATCGTGTAATTGCTGAGTTATTAGCACAGGTTGGCAGTGCATGATGACGCAAAAGTTACCTCCTTTTGCAACTGGTGCGACATTAGATCTCAAGGAGTTGCTGTACTACAAAAATCATACGGTCCATTGGCAGCCACCGAATAAAAGCTTGTGGTCGCAATTAAATGGCAGCCATAACAGCAATCAAAAAGGTCGCGGCATGAACTTTGCTGAAGTTCGTCAATATCAAGCCGGCGATGATATTCGCTCAATAGATTGGCGGGTTACGGCGCGCACCGGTAAAGCCCATACTAAGTTATTCACCGAAGAGCGTGAGCAGCCGGTTATTTTATATATTGATCTCAGTAACGGTATGCGCTTTGGCTCACAGCTGCTGTTTAAAACAGTGCAGTGTGCGCATCTTGCTAGCTTATTGAGTTGGCTAACGGTGGAGCAAAAAGATCGCATCGGGGCGCTGATTGATCTGGGTGATAAATTGGTTGAAGTCAAACCCACCGCACGCCAACAAGGTGCGTTACAGATTAATCATCAATTGGTTCAATGTAATAACCAAGCGATTGCACAATTACAAGCCCAGCAAGCCCGCCCAAACTTAATCACGCCTACGCTGGATTTTAAGCAAGTGATGCAAACCTTACATCGCATGTCTCCTAAGGGCAGCGATATTATTTTTATCAGTGATTTTAAACGCTTAGATTTACATGCTAAACCATTACTCAATCAACTGCGTCAACATAATCGATTACAGTTTGTGCACATTTACGATCCTCTAGAAATGGGCAATACCACCTTTCGAGGCAGTGAATATGTCACCAATGGTGAGCAAACTTATTGGCTGAATTTTGGCAAAAAAAACACCCGTAATCAGTTGAAAAATCGCTACACTGAACACCTCACTCAATTAGAAAAGATTTGTAAAAGTATGGCTATTCCTATGCGTTCATTGTCTTGTGCTGAACCTTTATTATCACAACTTGGTGCGGCCTCCACACTCACAACAGCCTCTCAAATAGGAGGTCTTCATGAGTAATGCTTCTTTGGCAACCGCCTCTCAAGCTCAACCTAGTCTCCCGTTAGCGCCATTGCATTTACCGGCTGAACCCGGAGCTTGGCCAATTGCTTGGGGATGGTGGGTTTGTGCCGCTCTCCTCGTGGCGCTCATCCTGTTGGTCTGGGTACTGATCAAACGCCATAAAAAACGTCATCGCGCTAAAAAAGCAGCATTACGTCTCTTAAAACAAAATGAAGTTCGCTTGCAAGGTCAAAAAAAGGTCGCAACGGCCAACGATCTTCTACGCCAAGTTTGCTTGTCATACTATCCAAGACCGATGCTAGCCAGTCTGCATGGCGAACGTTGGTATCAATTTTTGGATGAACTGCACCCAACGAAAGCCGCGAACTTCCAAACTAATTCACAACAATGGCAAACGGCGCTCTACCAAAAACAACCCGTGAGTGATGAGATCGCCGATAACCTGTATCAACAAGTGGAAACCTGGATAACCCAAGCCTTACCACCGAGTAAAAAACAACTCAAAGCGGCGCAACAAACTTTTAAACAACAGGCTTCTGATCTTAGTGATGGCGTCGTGTCAGCAGCTCGTCCAGCGCAATCTGCACCGAAAGCACTCATCGAAAAAGAGCGAGTCTTAAATCAACTTGAACAAAAAGTAAAAGGATCTCAAGACGATGTTTGAGTTTCAGTGGTTATGGGTATTTTTGTTGTTGCCTTTGCCTTTACTCGTCTATTTTTTCGCCCCTGCCCATAAACCAAGATCGGCGATTATGCTGCCAACCTTGCCAACTGCAGGCAATGTGCAACAACGTCAGCATATTGGATTAAAGATAATGGCCATCATAATTTGGCTATTACTCGTGACCGCCACCGCAAGACCGGTGTGGTATGGAGAGCCAATTGAAGTGCAACCAAAGCATCGAGATATGATGTTAGTCGTGGATCTTTCAGGCTCAATGGCACAAGAAGACATGAATACCGCTTCCGGATTCATCGATCGTTTAACTGCCGTCAAACACGTTCTCAGCGACTTTATCGCTAAACGTAAAGGGGACCGATTAGGCTTGGTTCTGTTTGCTGATCATGCTTATTTACAAACCCCTTTAACTTTAGACCGTACTACTGTGTTACAACAGCTTAATCGCGCCCAGTTGAATATGATTGGGAGTAAAACCGCTATTGGTGAAGGGCTTGGCATTGCCACCAAAACCTTGATCAAAAGTGATACCAAACAACGCGTGATTATTTTACTTAGTGATGGCAGCAATACCGCCGGCGTCATTGATCCCATAGAAGCGGCGAACATTGCCAAAGAAAATCAGGCCATTATTTATACCGTTGGTATTGGAGCCGGTGAATTACAAGTAGGCAGCTTTTTTGGTACTCGTACCGTCAATACTGCGCAAGATTTGGATGAAAAAACCTTAACCGAAATTGCTAACTTGACTGGTGGTCAGTATTTCCGCGCGCGCGATCAAAAAGAATTGGATCACATTTACACGACTATTAATCAATTACAGCCGGTCAGTAATGCCACTCAAACTTGGCGACCACAAACCGAATGGTTTACTTATCCACTGGCATTAGCCCTTATTCTGTCATTTATCCTTGCCGTATTCAGGAGACAACATGGCTGATTTTCAATTCCTGCATCCCACTTGGTTATATGCTGCCATTCCCGCTATTTTGCTCAGTATTTGGCTGTATCGTAAACCCAAATCTACCAGCCTGATTGCCCATCATTTAACTCAGCAACTCGGCTTAGATCAACACCAGTCGCACCATTCTGTCGTCAGTGTAGTGCTTGCCGCCTGGCTCATTGCCGTCTTCGCCTTAAGTGGCCCTAGCTTGCACAAACAAACTGTACCCAGCGTTGATGTCAATAATGCGCGTGTGATCGTGATGGACATGACGTTATCCATGTACGCCACCGATCTTGCTCCTAACCGATTGACTCAAGCCAGATATAAAGTGTTAGACCTGTTACCCGCCTTAAACGAAGGAACCACAGGCTTGGTGGCCTATTCTGCCGATGGCTATATGATAAGCCCGCTGACTCATGACACCAAAACACTGGCCAGCTTAATTCCGAATTTATCACCAGCCATCATGCCAACCCAAGGTAGCAATGCCAGTGCGGGTGTGAAAAAGGCCATAGAAATGCTCACTCAAGCGGGCCATCAGCAAGGTGATATTATTCTCGTCGCCGATGGATTAAGTGACCACGAATCAGATGCCATTCAATCACTACTCAAAGACACGCACTGGCAGCTTTCTGTCTTATCCGTTGGTACCGCACAAGGTGCGCCGATCCGTTTGCCAAATGGGGAACTGTTCACCCATAACGGCAGCACTGTTGTCGCCAAAACCGATCTCAAAGCGCTGCAACACATCGCTCAAATAGGGCACGGTATTTATACTCCACTGCGTAATGATGACGGTGACATTCAACAGTTATCACAAGCTTTGCATCATGTGGAATTGAAAACCGACAAACAAAATAAAGACACACCTGATTTGGAAGTACCTATCAATAATGGTTTTTGGCTCCTGCCTATTTTGCTGGTGCTCGCACTAGGTGCATTTCGCCGCGGTGGCATTTTCAGCCTAGCCCTACTCGCCGCTTTGCCTGTGCTGCACCCTCAGTCGGTCTATGCTTCACAGCCACAAACAACAGCGACTCAATCCATAGTCGCTCAACCCAGAGCCGCTCAAGTAACGCAAACTCAAGCAAGTGCCTCGTCATTATTGGCATCAGCTTTTAAAACGCCCGATCAGCAAGCTTATGATGCTTATCAAGCTAAACAATACCCACAAGCGGCTAGCCAATTTAAAGACCAAGCATGGAAAGGCGCAGCGCTGTATCAAGCTGGCAATTACCAAGCCGCCATTCAAGAACTGCAAGGGCTAACCGATGAAGATGCTCGCTACAACTTAGCCAATGCGCAAGCCCAAGCAGGCCTGCTAGAACAAGCAAAACAAGGCTACCAAGACATTCTGAAAACCAACCCAACGCATGCTGATGCAAAAAAGAACTTAGCGATTGTGAAGCAAGCACTAGAGCAGCAAAAACAGCAACAGCAACAGCAACAGCAACAGCAACAGCAACAAGATAAACAGAACAATAAGAAGGACAATAAGAAGGACAATAAGAAGGACAATAAAGATCAAAGCAATCAGAGCTCATCCGAGCAATCGTCTCAAGAGAAACCCTCACCAGACGATCAAGCGCAACAAAATTCTGAACAGGTAACTCAGTCCGATCAGAATCAGAGCTCGAATTCAGATAAGAGCCCCCCAAGTTCAGATAAAAACAATAACCACAAGCAAAACTCAGAACAAGCAAACGGGCAACAATCTGATGATGAACAGCACTCACAACAAGATAACGATAAGGCCAACTCAGCCAAGCAACGATCTGAGCAACAAAAATCAGCACAGCAGAAACAAGAACAACAAGCTCAAGCTGCTCAAAAAAATAAAGATCAAGGCCCGTCACAAGATGATGAAAACAAAGCCAAGCCAATGAGTACGGCGACGACGGAGACAGGTCAATCTACAGGCAATACTGTGGCGTCAGACCCAAGGCTCAACAAATTAGAACAGATTCCAGATAACGCTCAACGTTTATTGCAAGCGCAAATGGTACTGGAAGCACAACAAAATCCACAACCGAAATCCAACGGTCAAATTTGGTAATGGTAACCATGGAACGTACGATGTATTCACTTTCTCAACGGCTAAAAACGCGTTTAGCCGCACTTTCACCTCAAGGTTTAATGGTCATTTTAGCCTTGTTCACTTCACTCGTTTTTAGCCAAGTCAGTCTAGCGAATGAGGCGGTTGCTACGGCCTCAGTCTCCCAAACTCGTCTCAGCACGAATGAAGTATTCAATCTACAAATCGTGTATTCCGATGTAGCGCACCGAGAAGATTTTGATCCTAGCGTTCTCAATCCGGAGTTTACTCAAGGACGCTTACAGTTTGGCACGTCACGATACAGCATTAATGGCAAAGTCACGATTCGCAGTGAATGGAATCTGACACTGGCCACCAAAAAAGTCGGTGAGATTACCATTCCAAGCTTTGAGATTAATGGCGCTAAAACTGACCCGATTACGCTGCATGTCAGCACCGATCCTAGTGCGCCAAAGCAAGATGATTTAATCGCTTTTGACGACAGTATTTCGAAGACCACACTTTACCCTAAAGAAACCGCGACCTTTATTTCGCGGTTATTAGTCAAAACTGACCCTCGCGGTTTACAAAATACCCAACTGACGCCACCTTCCGGCGAAGGACTCAACCTCACACCCATTGGAGATGCCAACCAGTATCAAAAAATCATTAATGGCATTGAAACCACCGTTGTGGAACAAAAATACCACGTCAGCGCCGAGCAAGCGGGTAACCATCAATTGATCCCTGCGCGCATACAAGCCTCGGTGATCAGTATAAGTCCGGCGACTGGAGCACGCCGTATCGTACCTGTGGATGTGCAAGCAAAGCCAATTCAAATCCACGTTAAAGCGAAACCAAGTAGCTTCAAAGGCGCTTGGCTACCGACGCAATCTTTAACGCTCCAACAAGGTTGGCAAGACAGTAATGGGGAGACTCTGACCATATCTAAAGGCCAAGTAGAGGCCAAAGTTGGACAGCCGATCACCCGAATGCTGGCACTGGTTGTCCAAGATGTCAGCGCCGAAAATCTGCCTGAAATAAAAATTGATTACCCAGCCTCAGTACGTGTTTACAGTGAGAAACCTAAATTTGGTCAAGATAAAGCGGGCAATACCGTCATGACATTAAAACAAGTCATCATGCCCAAAAAATCGGGTCAAATCACCCTGCCCTCAGTGACGGTTCCTTGGTGGAATTCACAACTGGGGCAAACCGAAACCGCGCAGGCCGCAGGTTTAATCTTAAACACCAAGATGGATGAAAATGCGCCGCCAATCGCTGCTGGGTCTAATGCCTCTCATCAGGATGAGGCACCTCTCAACACCGATTCAGCGCCAGATATAGCAACCAATCATGAGGCCTCAACTCAAACCATCACGACGGCGGGATATTGGCCATACCTGACCGCCTTATTTGCCGGATTGTGGTTAATCACACTGCTTTTGTTCATTCAGCAAAAACGTCGCCAAGTAAAAAATACACACACTCATGCAGCTCAAGGCGCGGCAGCTCGTACGGTGCAAGCATCTGATTTGGTCAGTGCATTACACGGCCAAGATGGCGTGAAAATTCAATCGGCGTATCGACAATGGCAAGCACAGTATTCTCATCTTGAGACAAACCTACAGCAACAAATTGAAACGCATATGCAGCGCTTAATGGCCTGCTTATACGGTGCGCAACAACACGATTATGACGTCAAAGACTTGATCACGTTAATTAAGCAAGCGGAAAAATCCAGCCGGAAAAACCAAGGCTCAACGGCGGATACGATCGCCAAGCTTTAGTGCTTCGTTTTTCTAGGCCCGCCTTCATCTGCTCAGTTTTTTATTCACTGAATTGATGAGGGCGGTTTGCTTTAAGTTGCCCTCGCAGCGCCAGTCAACCCACATCAAAGAATTTCTTTATCCAGCTTGCTAGATCATCTCATCTCATCTCATCTCATCTCATCTCATCTCATCTCATCTCATCTCATCTCATAATGAATTGAATCGATTGACTTAATCAGAAACAATAAAAGTAAAGTTGCTTGTATAACACTCAGATTGGTGTAGTTTAAAGACTCGACTTATGTTTTGTCATTTATCGCTCTTCAATATATGACTTAGCGTTGCTCATCAACGGAAGGCCTATATGACTAGCCCAATACGTGTTCGTTACCAAACCATTGAGATTGGTAATAACGATATCCACCTTTGTACGTTACGCGATAATCAACAATTTTCAGACCCTAACCATACCGCACTTGATCTTGGGATCTCGTCAGCCACTTGGCCTATATTTGGGGTCGTTTGGCCCTCTAGTATTGTCCTTGCTCACCACATGCTAGAGTTTGATACCAAAGAAAAGCGGATATTAGAAATTGGCTGTGGCATGGCGCTCACTAGCCTGCTATTAAATGAACAACACGCCGATATTACTGCCACCGATTACCATCCTGAAGTCAAAGCCTTCCTCGATAGAAATACCAAATTAAATAACGATAAAGACATTGCCTTTGAGCGAGTAGACTGGGCTAATGATACCAGCGAACTCGGCTTATTCGATGTCATCATTGGCAGCGATTTATTGTATGAAGACATACACGTTTCACTTTTAGCCTCCTTCATTCAAAAACATGCTCACGATAAAAGTGAAGTCATTATCGTGGACCCAGGTCGAGGCAGGAAGAATAAACTCAGCACCAAAATGATCGAGTTAGGCTTTACCAGCGAGCATATCAAACCCGAACATACCGAATACTTAGATCAAACGTTTAAAGGTTACATCTTGCGATTTTCTCGTAATATGTCACCCAATTTGGTCGAGTAGCAAAGCGTATGGATAACCCCAATACTTAAGCTGCTGATTAGGGCAGCTAAACAAGTCGAAACCAGCACATCTTGTGACCAGTGCATACCAAGGATCATACGGCTAATCCCCATCGCCGCTCCCCACAGAAAGAGGCCAATATTAAGACCAATCGCGCCAGAGAACAGCAAATAATAACTGGCCGTTAACACTAAGGTGGTTGCAAAAATGGTATGGCCAGACGGAAAAGCATAGCCCACTTCATGAACCCAATGTTGCAATAGATGACTCGAAACCGCCACTGGAGGCTGAGAGGATAAAGTACCCGTTTGAGATTGATACTGCTGTATGGTTGCCGCCATCAGCTCTCGACGTTGCGGCTCGTTATGCTGATAAAAATGGGTTAAATCAAGCGTCGAGTTTGGCTGCTGACTTAACCAAGTCACATTAGGGCGAGGCTCTGCAAAATAAGATTTTAAACTGTGATTTAGCGATACACTGATCACTAAACTAAGCGTAATTGCCGCTAGCATTTGTTTCCACAGACTTTTCCGGCGATTCAGATCTGGGTGACGAGTTTGTGCTTTATTTTGACTTATCCGCTCTTTGTTTATCCGCTCTTTGTTTACCCTATCTTTGCTTCTCCAGTCGTTACATAAGCATACATAACTCATCGCAAAAAATACCAGTACTGTGGCGATAGCATAAGGCGCGGTTCCTGTAGAAGTTAACGCAAATAAACCATCTGCAAACCAAGTATCTAACTGAAAATAAGGAAAAAGTGCTTGCTGGGTAATCCATAACCAAGCAGGGGTGGCGGCAAGTCCCAACCAAATAAATAGCAAACTAATAAACACCTGACGTTTCGACACTCTAACCTCTTGATGATAGACAACTAAAAAGATAAATAAGGTCATATTTATCCATTAAAAAACCGGATTAGGCTATCGTGCAAATGGCTCAGAAGCAACGCATAAATGGTGAGATAAATTCACAAAAATACGGTTAATTTAAGTTTTGCTCGATTTGCTAGCCTCCTCACTCACTAATCGAGAATACCACCAATATTCATCGCAATATATTTTGTTGATTGCTTTATTTTCCTTCACTTGGTAGCTTGTCTGTTACAAAATATTTCCTACTACTTTTGGCCAGTTAATCATTATGAATACGCCTTATTCCGACGGCCTCCCTCGCCCGCAGCGGCTGGGTGCCATCTTAACTATTGCTTTTGGTATTACGATGGCGGTCTTAGATGGCGCTATCGCTAATGTGGCTCTTCCAACGATTGCTACGGATTTAAACGCAAGTCCAGCTGAGTCTATTTGGGTCGTCAATGCTTACCAAATTGCCATCATAGTGTCATTGCTCTCTTTATCTTTTATTGGCGATTTGATTGGCTATCGACGTGTTTATCAAATCGGCCTTGCGGTGTTCTGTCTTACCTCTTTACTATGTGCCTTATCAACCAGCTTAAATATGCTGACCCTGGCTCGGATCTTACAAGGCTTTGGTGGTGCGGCGCTAATGAGTGTCAATACCGCCTTAATTCGTTTGATTTACCCCAAACGCTTTTTAGGGCGAGGCATGGGCATTAACTCATTTATCGTCGCCGTGTCGGCCGCCGCAGGCCCAACCGTAGCCGCAGCAATTTTATCGGTGGCCTCTTGGCAATGGTTATTTTTAGTCAATGTGCCAATTGGCCTTATCTCTCTTATCTTGGCCTTGAAATTTTTACCCCCCAATCAAGAAAAATCAGTTGGACAAAAATTTGATATTCCTAGTGCGATTATGAACGCGCTGACTTTTGGATTATTAATCTCAGCGATCTCAGGCTTCTCGCAAGGGCATTCCAACACCGTCATTGCGGCAGAATTAATAGGTGTAGCGGTTATCGGGTACTTTTTTGTACGTCGTCAATTAACGCTTGCCGTACCATTATTGCCAATTGATTTGCTACGCATTCCTATTTTTTCACTGTCTATGTGTACTTCTGTTTGTTCTTTCTGTGCACAGATGCTGGCCATGGTCTCACTGCCGTTCTTCTTACAATCGACATTAGGTAAAACCGAAGTAGAAACTGGTTTGTTACTCACTCCGTGGCCTTTAGCGACAATGGTGATGGCGCCTATTTCAGGCTATTTAATCGAACGGTTTCACGCCGGATTATTAGGCGGGCTTGGCATGGCGATCATGGGACTCGGGTTATTTGCTCTGGTGATGCTGCCACCACATCCTGCCGACATCAACATTATCTGGCCCATGATGTTATGTGGCGCTGGATTTGGTTTATTCCAATCCCCCAATAACCACACCATTATTTCCTCCGCCCCACGTAACCGAAGCGGTGGTGCAAGTGGCATGTTAGGTACAGCACGTTTACTTGGCCAGAGTACCGGCGCCGCATTAGTCGCGTTAATGTTTAATATGTTCCATGACAATGGCACTCACGCCTCTTTAATTCTGGCAGCCAGTTGCGCCATCGCAGCGGCAATCATCAGTTGCCTCCGTCTATCGCAACCACGAGTGCAGTCTTAATTCATCACACCGTGATCAAGCTTTCTATACGCAAGAAAGAGCTACGAATAAGTGCGGTGGGTAAAGCGCCAATAAAAATAGCAACGTTATATGAAGTGACCCCATTGAAGTGATCCCATAAAGCGTTGCTATTTTTTAAGCTTAAATGAAAATTAACTCACAAATCGATAAGCGGTTTTGTGTTGATAGGTCTGGCCAGCTTTTAATATAGGATGACCTAAATTTAACGCTAACCACTCGGGATGATTAGGCCCATCGGGTAAGCCTTGAGTTTCTAAAGCAACCCCATGATAGTTCGGATAGCGTTGACTCACACCATTAATGCCTGCCAAATAGTTTCCCGTATAGAGTTGCATCGCCGGTTGTGTGGTCGCAACTTGCAGCACAATATCCTCTTGTGGTGCAGTTAATTGCGCCACCCATCGGCTGCCATCACAATAGACAGTATCAAAAATCATCGCATGATCGTATCCACCTGCAATCTTCTGATCTTGATCGGATAAAAAGTCTTGGCCAATAAGCTTACTTTGGCTAAAGTCAAACGAGGTGCCCGAAGTCGCTTTTACTTCACCGGTCGGGATCATGCTATGATCTGTAGGTAGATAATGAGTGGCACACGTTTGCAAACAATGATCTTTGGCTGCTGCCTTTGCCCCTTCACCCGCTAAATTAAAATACGCATGATTGGTTAAATTAACCGGACAATCTTGGTCTGTTGTTGCCCAATATTCAATGTCCAGTTGATTCGCATTAGTCAGTTGATAACACACTTCAATGTGCATATTTCCTGGATAACCTTGCTCCCCATCAGGCGAAAAAAGTGCAAATGTGACCGATTGTTGAGTCTGCGATTTAACCTGCCAGCGTCGTTTATCAAAACCAACCTCACCGCCATGTAATGAATTTTCACCATTATTAACCGGTAGTTGATATTGGTGGCCATTTAACTCAAAACGACCCTGTGCAATTCGGTTACCAAAACGGCCAACAACCGCACCTAAATAAGCCGTTTGCTCAAGATGAGCCGACATATTTTTAGCCCGCAAAACCACCTCACGCCACTCATCTTTTACTGGTACACGAGCGCTTAACCAAGTTGCCCCAATATCCATGAATGACACACTCATACCATTATCATTACTAAGATGAATTAACTGAGCAGGTAAACCATCAAGCCAGTTGATTTCCGTCATCTGCTCAGTTAATTGCTGTAAATAACGGTCATAATTCAAACCGTTTTTCATAGGATTTCTCCTGCTCCATCCATGGCTTTACAGACATAAATGGTTTCTTTTAACCCAGTTTTTGCTTGGTATTGCGTTTCAACAGCTTGGATGACCGCATCCACTAAATGAGGGGGAATTAACGACACCACGCAGCCACCAAAACCACCGCCTGTCATTCGTACCCCACCTTGGGTACCAATCACCGCTTTTACTATCTCAACAATCGCATCGACTTCAGGGCAGGTAATATCAAAATCATCGCGCATAGAAACATGGGATTGCTCCATTAATACTGCTAAGCGAGCCATATCATTATTGCGTAACGCTTGAGCCGCTTCTACCGTACGATCATTCTCAGTGATCACATGTCGAGCACGCTTTGCCACTACATCATCCAGTTCGGCTTGACGTTGCTTAAACGTGTCAAAGCTCACATCACGCAGCGCTTTGACGCCAAAAAATTTCGCAGCCACTTCGCACTGTTGACGGCGCGTATTGTATTCACTATCCACCAGCCCACGTTTTTTATTGGAGTTGATGATCACAATCGCCATATCTTCAGGCATCGACACCGCTTGGGTTTCTAATGAACGACAATCAATCAATAACGCATGGTTTTGCTCACCTTCAGCTGAAATCAATTGATCCATAATGCCGCAATTACAACCCACAAATTCATTTTCAGCTTGTTGACCATTTAAGGCGATTTCTTGCTGTGAAATATCAAGTTGATACAAGGTCTTGAACGTTTGGCCGATCACCACTTCCAAAGCGGCCGAAGAACTGAGCCCCGCCCCCTGTGGGACATTACCGCTAACCGCAATGTCTGCTCCATTAAATTGGTAGCCGCGTTTTTGTAAACAATCAAGCACACCTCGAATGTAGTTCACCCACATAACATCGTGATCAAATACCAATGGTTGAGCAAGGTCAAATTCATTCACTTGGTTATCATAATCTACCGCAATGACACGCACTACACTGTCATCACGTTTCGCTGCGGCCACTACGGTTTGATAATCAATTGCGCATGGCAGCACAAAGCCATCGTTATAATCGGTATGTTCGCCAATCAAGTTCACACGGCCTGGTGCTTGAATAATATGTTTTGCCGCATAACCTAAAACGCTTTCAAAAGCATGGCTGACGGCTTGAATAAGTTGTTGAGTACGTTCTGTCATAATAAGACCTTATCGTTTCTCGTGGCTCGCTTTTTGAAGAGCCACGTCTTCACCATTGCAAACGCATGATGACCTTAAATTAAAATGGATCCAGATGAATTAAATGCTTCAAACTCTCCCTCGAGTTCCGAGCGACGAGCAGCGTCCTTTTCTATCCCTTATAATGCTCTTCACTTTGCGCTCTAAGGCGCTCTGCCGCTTGCTCTGCGGTAAGATCACGTTGACTTTCGGCCAACATTTCATAGCCCACCATGAATTTTTTAACGCTCGCAGAACGTAATAACGGCGGGTAGAACAACGCATGTAATTGCCAATGTTCGGTACTTTTATCTACTTGTTCACTGTCATTGTCGAAAAATGGTGCATAATGCCAGCCCATTGAATAAGGGAATGAACATTGGAATAAATTGTCGTAACGACAAGTGAGCTTTTTAATCACTAAAGCTAAATCGTCACGTTGTGCAGCGGTTAACTCATTCATACGCTTAATGTGCGTTTTAGGTAATAACATGGTTTCAAATGGCCAGGCAGCCCAATAAGGCACCACCGCTAACCAATGCTCCGTTTCAACCACAGTACGAGCACCATCGTTTAATTCCGCTTGGACATAATCCAACAACAAATTGCGACCTTGTTGCTGATAATAATCACGTAAGTTTTTGTCTTTACGCTCTATTTCATTGGGTAAGAAACTGTTTGCCCAAATTTGTCCATGGGGATGAGGTTGTGAACACCCCATAGCTTCACCTTTATTTTCAAATACTTGCACCCAAAGATAGGTTTTACCTAACTCTTCAATTTGTTCATTCCAAGTGTCCACAACATTGCGAATTTGACTCACTGGTAATTCTGGCAACGTTTTGCTGTGATCCGGAGAGAAACAAATAACACGGCTTAAACCGCGCACCCCTTGAGTTTTAAACAATGGATTCGTGGATTTAGGTGCATCGGGAGAATCTGGCATTAACGCAGCAAAATCATTTTGAAAAACGTACGTGCCCTGATAATCCGGATTCACATCTCCTGAAATGCGTGTGTTCGTTGGGCATAAAAAACACCCTTCTTCATACGACTTAATACTGGTAATGACCGGCTTTTCATCTTGCCCACTCCACGGACGTTTTGCACGATGTGGTGACACTAAAATCCACTGACCAGTTAAAGGGTTGTAACGTCGGTGTGGATGATCTACTGGGTTAAATTCTGTATTCGACATAATCATTTATACTCATTTCACGGTGCCAATTGCGACCTAGATTAATCTTGATAACCACTTGGGTTGTTTGACTGCCAGCGCCAAGTATCTGCTGTCATTTCATCGATATTCCGTGTCGCTCTCCAACCTAAATCTTGTTCAGCTTTTGCGGTACTTGCCCAACATTGTGCAATATCGCCGGGACGACGCGGCTGGATCTCATAAGCCACTGGGTGCCCACACGCTTGAGAAAAGGCTTCGACCATTTCAAGTACACTGCTGCCCCTACCCGTTCCGAGATTGTAAATGTGTAAACCCGCTTTGTTTGTAAGCGTGTTAAGCGCCGCAAGATGACCATCCGCAAGGTCCATCACGTGGATATAATCTCGCACCCCAGTACCGTCTGGCGTAGGATAATCATCTCCAAATACGGCAAGCTTTTCACGACGCCCTACCGCCACTTGTGCAATAAATGGCATTAAATTGTTTGGCATACCTTGTGGATCTTCACCCATAGTGCCAGAAGGGTGGGCTCCAACTGGATTGAAATAACGTAGTAGCGTAATACTCCAATCCTTCTCTGCTGCAAATACATCACTCAAGCATTCTTCAACCATGTATTTACTGCGACCATACGGGTTGGTAGTGGCCCCAGTTGGGGAACCTTCAGTGATTGGTACCTGTTGTGGGTCACCATAAACGGTGGCAGAAGAGCTAAAAATTAGATTTTTCACCCCAGCTTTACGCATACAGCGCGCAAGCACTAATGACCCATTGACGTTGTTATCATAATACTCCAACGGCTTAGCGACCGATTCTCCTACCGCTTTTAAACCTGCAAAGTGGATCACCGCTTGAATGTCATGCTGTGCGAAAATCGAATCAATGACCGCTTCATCTCGTACGTCACCTTGATAAAAAACCGGTTTTACTTGAGTTAGGTTTTCAATACGATTGAGGACTTGTCGCTTACTGTTGGATAAATTATCCAGCACAATCGGTTGATGACCATTGTTGATCAGTTGCACACAAGTATGGCTACCGATATATCCCAAGCCACCTGTCACTAATACTTTCATTTCAGCTCCCACGTTGTTCGATTCTGCTTAACACTAATAAGAAAACGATTACAACCATTAATAATGCCATTTACGGCCTATATACTAACTATTATCACCACTTACTTTCTGTGATCTAACGCAAAATGTGTAAACGTTTACATTATAGAAAATAAATATTTCAATGCAGCCAAGAAAAACCATCTCAGGGCAAGGAATAAAACACACAAGTAAAAAATAAAGAAAGGGGGAACCAAAGAGTCTGGTACTGCGATTTGAACAAACAGACCGAACCATAAACTAACCTGCAATAAACGAAAGCATGATAAAGCTCGACTCATCGCCAAGCTTTATCATTTTTTGTCAATGCAGGTCTTAATTTATCAGTATTGACCTGTCACCATTATGGTTTTAAATCAATTTGATACACGGCAAAACCGACATCATCTGTGCCCACTTTTTTCATTGGGTATTGGGCTTTATCTTGAATAAATTCGGCCGCCAGTTCGCTAGGCGAGGTTTCAAATTGAACCTGTAAATCAGCTTGTGTGTGAATCGGTGCAAAAGACCAATTATTGTCAGCGCTTGGGGTTACTTGTCCTTTTTCTTTACTGACTCGGCTAATGTAATCGGCCACAATAGTGCGGTTTTCATCAGGCGAATCAAAGGCGACGTGTTTTGCGCCCGTTCCGGCAAACTTACCGCTATAAGCGCGATAGTTATTAGTCGCGACTAAAAATTTTTGTTTTGCTGTCACCGGTTTGCCTTGGTAGGTGAGCCCGACGATACGGTGGGAGTTTTGATTAATTAACTGACAATCTCCGTCATAACGAGCTGGTTGAGTCACGTCGATCTGATAATTAACACCATCAATCACATCAAAATTATACGTTCTAAAGCCATCCCAATTAATCAGCGATTGTGCCTGATTACTATTCAGATCAATTTGATTAAACTGCCCTGCTGAACATTCTAGCCATTCACGAACTTGTTCACCGTTGACCTTCATCGCCACTAAAGTATTAGGGTATAAATATAAATCGGCGGCGTTACGGAAAGTCAGCTTACCCGCTTCAACTTCGGTATAATTGCCAGGGTCATTTTTACGGCCACCCGCTTTAAAAGGCGCAGCAGCAGACAGAACCGGCAACCCATCTAAATCAGGGTCGCCTTGGATAAAGCGTTCCACATAATCTCGCTGTGCCAAATTGACAATTTGTACCGTTGGATCGTCTTGCACTAAAGATAAGAAACTGTACATCACATCATTAGCTTTACCGATCGGCTTATTCACAAAGGAACGAGTCGCTTCATGATCATGAGCAATCACTTTTTTAATCTCTTTATCTTCAGCGGCTAAAGAATGCTGATGATTAGCATCATAAATTGGGCGAGCGACTGATTGACTATCAGTGACAAGCCATTGGCCTTGCTGTTCTTCCAGCACTAAATCAATAACACCAACATGGCTTCCCCAGCGCCCCGGCATCACTGACGGAATACCATTAATGGTTCCTTTCACCAAATTGACGCCCGGTACTTGTGAAAACTCTTTACTTGGGAATACCGCATGCGAGTGACCAAAGGTAATAGCATCAATGCCTTTTACTTGCGTCAGGTAATACACTGAGTTTTCGGCGCCTTGTTGATATTTATCGGTCGAAATACCGGAGTGAGGGATAGCCACAATTACATCCGCCCCTTCTGCGCGCATTTTAGGAATGAAGGTTTCCGCAGTTTGCTTAATGTCATTGACGGTGACTTTACCCGTCAGATTCTTTTTATCCCATATCATGATTTGTGGCGGTACAAAACCAATGTAGCCCACTTTGATCTCATGGGTTTTGCCTTGAGTGTCTTTAAATTGGTATGGTTTAATAATGTATGGATTAAAGTAATTTTTACCCGATTGTGCATCGATGATATTGGCATTGATATAGGGGAATTTGGCATCATTGGTGGCTTCTGCAAGAAAATCTAAGCCATAGTTAAACTCATGGTTACCTAAATTAGCCACATCGTATTTCAATAAATTCATGGCTTTATAAGCTGGATGAACTTCACCAGGAGTCAAACCTTTAGCGGCAACATAATCTCCCATCGGGCTACCTTGAATTAAATCACCATTATCCACTAACACGCTATTTGCCACTTCACTACGCGCTTGCTTCACCACAGTGGCGGCACGTACTAAACCAATTTTTTCAGATGGCTTATCTTTGTAATAATCATAATCCATCACATTGGCATGAATGTCGGTGGTTTCAACAATGCGCAGATTAATCGTATCGGCAAAACTAGGATGAGCAATGCTGATCATGCCAACAAGCACGGACAGAGATAAAGGGTGACGCACAATATTCATTTAGCACTCCAAACTGAGATAAAAAGGTTAATAGTGAGTAAAAATAAATGAGATCTATAAAACACAATGATGGCAATAATATGATCTATGAAGTAAAAATTATGTGACATGAGGCTCAATAAAACTCAGCCTTGAGCGTGTAACTCCTCGAGTATTGTTTTCCAATCACGCAATTTGTTGTGGTAATGCTCAAGTTGTTTGGGAGTCATTAATTGGATCACTTGACTGACCATCTCGAAGGTCAACTGACGATTACGCTGCACTTTTTCTGCAAATTCCGCCGTGTATAAACCTTCAAGATTTTGCAGGCTGGAAATGAAACGAGACTTAAATTCGTTCGATTGATTACGCTGTAAATACAACACTTGCAGCTCGGATTTATTAATTTGTTGCTGCTTAATCCAATCTTGTCGCATCGCTGGCCGTTGCTGGCTCCACTGGCGAATCAAAGCTTGTTGTGATTCAGAAAGATCGCCCATCCATTTTTCCAATGTTTCTTGCATTCGCTCTGTAGACTTCTCTTGGCGCTGTCGTGGTGACAAGGCTTGATCTTCTAATAATTCTTCTTGGTATTTCTCACCAAGGTGCTCAAACAGTTCATCGGCTTGAGCAGGCGCTAAACTCATAAAAAGAGGGTACAATTCAGGAATAACCTGATGCGCAACTTGCTGAGAGAAATGGCGGAAGCTCAAAAATTCCGCCTCAACCTGTGAGGGGCTCACCTTGGCCGGATTAACCAATAACAACCGATCAATGGTGGCAATATAAAGAGGGATTTGTTGCTTACGATGCCAATGACGAACCTTCACCACTGCTTGTTTAAACAAGGTTTGTTGTGCATCATTCAGACTAATATAGCGATCAACATATTGCGCCGCGAACCAATCTAGTCGATTATAGAAAAACTGAGTCGAGCACCCGGTTAATAACAGCACTATGATCATCACTAACCATCGTTTTTGCATCACTTGCCTCAAATCCATTTAACGCATTTACATAGTGTATACGGTTGTGACGAGAAAAATAGAAATGGTGAGCAATTAATATGATGAACTTCACCAGACGCATCAGCACATTAATGTAAGGATATTTCATGACATTCAGCAATGCCTTTCCAATTGGGACACCCGGTCAAGCATGGGGTCATCAAGAAAAACGTCAATGGTTAGAGCAAACACAAGTCAAACGCTCTTACTTCGAACAAGTGGTTCCTAAAATTACCGCACTCGCAACCCAATTTGACGTGTGCCAATATGGAGAGTTGCAGTATGACAATAACCCAGTTGGTGCGAGTCGCTATCCCCTATTTGTGCTAAAAACAAAACATTGGCAAGCGGATAAACCCACCATTTTAATTACTGGCGGCGTACATGGTTATGAAACCAGTGGCGTACATGGTGCTTTACTTTTTGCCCAAACTCACGCCGAGCATTATCAAGCACAGTTTAATTTTTTAATTGCGCCTTGTGTAAGCCCTTGGGGGTATGAAACCATTAACCGTTGGAACCCCGAGGCACTCGATCCCAACCGTAATTTTTGTGCCAATAGCCCAGTACAAGAATCCGCAGCACTAATGAAGATGGTCGTCGATAGTGGGTTATCAATTCTAGCTCATTTCGATTTGCATGAAACCACCGATACCGATGAGCTAGAATTTCGCCCAGCGTTAGCCGCGCGGGATGGGGTTGAATATCAAAAAGGTCTCATTCCGGATGGTTTTTACACCGTGGGTGATACGGAAAAAGACGATGATGCGCTACAAAAAGCGATCATTGATTCGGTTCGCCACGTCACTCATATTGCGCCTGCCGATGATAATAACCAAATTATTGGTTCAGATGTCACACAAGATGGGGTGATTAATTACCCACTAGTACAATTAAACTTATGCGCCGGATTTACTGATTGCCAATATTGCACCACCACCGAAGTCTACCCTGATAGCCCAAGTGTCAGCGATGATGAATGTAATCGTGCTCAAGTGGCGGCAATTATTGGTGCGCTCAATTACATCCAAGCGCAATAAAAAATACGATACGTAACAACATTACTCTCATTAGGAACTTATACGATGGCTGACATTCACCACCAAGAAACACTCGACCGTATTGACTACCTTACGGTCGCGGTCTACCGTTCGTGTTTTTTACTGGCGGCCATCGCCATCGTCTTGATGAGTTTAAATCACTTAGCCTTTGGCATGCCGTTGTTGGTGCTTAGCGCTTTAATCGCCGCTAGTTGTGTACATATCTATGACAAAACCATCCGCTGGTTTATTCAGGCCAGTGGCTTATTGGCTACCTGCTTATTGGTCGCTCAGTTGCTACCAACCATCGCCCTGGGGGCAGCTATTGCCGTATGGTGTGGGTTGTCGATAAAAGAATATTATTGCTTTCGGATTCGCTTAATTAAGATCACACCTTTAATGTTGGTCTTCTATTGGTTGTGTGTGGCATTACCCATTTGGCAACCGCTGTTGTATCTCAGCGCCGGGCTATCCGCATTATTACTTTTCAGCATTGGTGTGGCGAAATTCCGTCAACCTTTCCATTTCGATATTGGGGATAAAAGCAAGTTCCAAATTTAACCCTCAAGTTGCACGAATTACTTGACCTTCCCCTAACAGGAAGCTTTATAATCCTGCCATCTTTTATGCGCAGGTTTTAGGATGCTTCACTTTAAATTTCAACACTCTAGGTTATGGCTTTTTACCTTGACCGCTTGTTTGCTTTCAAGTGTTGTCGCCTATTCGAATACCAGTGTTGCTGCACCTGTGACTTCGCTAAATCAATTTCAAATCAACCAATTTCACCTAAGCCAATCAAAGACAAACCAAACCTCAACGGATGCCAGCCAAGCTCCACCTTGCGCTCAATTTCATGCCGGAACTCAAATTTATGCAGGTGCATCTCTCATAAGCTTCGACTGTGGTGACACTGACCATAACAAGGTGCATTGCGCCTCTTGTCTCTCCATGCCCGCCACCCTACCAACAAGCTTGACCATGGAAGCCGTTAGCTCATCGGCTATCCAACACAGCCACCAGCAAAAGCGTATTGCCGCTATTACCTTAGCCAATTTGTCACGCCCTCCGATCTCATCTCTTTGGTTTTAACTCAGAATTAATCGCAATAACACCAATAGAATTAGACTCATCACAGCCAACGTTAAGCTGTGACATGGAGAACAAACGATGACATTATTTCCAAAATTAACCGCCATTGTGGCGACCACATTAGCCATGACTTTTTCACTATCCACTCAAGCAGCGGAAGCCGATAAGTTCAAAGGGTTAACCGCAGAACAAGCGTTAGAAAAGTCCCACCAATATCACCGTACTGGCACCGCATCAGTGCAAGTTATGCCTGATGTGTTAGTGGCTAAATTTAAAGATGGCAGCCAAATTCAAATCCCTACTCATGACCAACACTTATTGTCTATTGCACCGTATGAATTTCGCACTCACCCTTGTGGTTACCATGTACCCACCGGATGCCAAGGTGAGATGGTTGAAAAAAGTATGATGATTAAGGTGGTCGATTTAGACAGCAAGCAAGTCTTAAAATATGGCACCGTTACCACTCAAAAAGACGGTTTCATTGATTTATGGATGCCAAAAAACCGAGCGAACTTAGAAGTGACTTTTACTTATCAAGGAAAAACCAGCACTGAGATATTGAGTACTGAAGGGGAAGCGAGAACCTGCATTACCAGTATGCAGCTCATATAATGGCTTGAGAGCATTATTGAGATCATTAATAACTAGCTAACGATGTTATTACCACAGCCTTAACATCTACAAAAACTGGATGTTAAGGCTGTTTTTGTCTTTACAGAATCAATC
Organism: Vibrio aphrogenes; assembly: GCF_002157735.2. Lineage (NCBI taxonomy): Bacteria > Pseudomonadati > Pseudomonadota > Gammaproteobacteria > Vibrionales > Vibrionaceae > Vibrio > Vibrio aphrogenes. The sequence goes on along the minus strand of NZ_AP018690.1, from coordinate 175,217 downwards.
TAAATAGCCTTCTAAGCGCAGCAATTGGCGTTTCATAGCCAAACCGTGGGCAAAGCCCGTTAAACTGCCATCTGCGCCCACCACCCGGTGACAAGGAATAATAATTGGGATCGGATTACGTCCAATCGCCGCTCCGACTGCCCGTACCGCTTTCGGATTATCAATTTGATCGGCAATATCCTTATAGCGGCACGTCGCACCGGAAGGGATTTGCCTTAACGCTTGCCAGACACTTTGTTGAAATACCGTCCCTTGAGGCTCTAATGGCATAGAAAAATTAAAGTCGCAGCGCTTGCCTAAAAAATACGCCTCCAGTTGTTGTTTCACCTCAGCAAAGCGAACAGAGTCCTTTACCCAATCAGGGGCAACCTGAAAGCCGTCCTTTTTCCCTTCTCCCGTCTCAAGGTGTAAGAGGTGCAACCCGTACTCGCTGCCCATGAGCGTGACTTCACAAACCGGTGTTGTAAAGGTGTCAAAATAATAAGTTGGGGTTGCCATCGGTGTCTATCCTCTACCATTGAATACTCACAATGTAGCGCATGCCATCACTGGTCGCCACGCTTGTTTTCATCAGCTTGTTTTCGTCTGCTTAGCGTTTAAGATTGGGCTTAACGCATTATTCACGTACAATGCGCCTTCTTTTGATTACTCTTGGTTTCTCATGGCTTTAAAACCGACTATTTATAAATTTCGTATCGCGCTTACCGACATCAACCGTGATTATTACGATTCTTTCAATTTAACCGTGGCCCAACATCCTTCTGAAAATGAAGAGCGCATGATGGCCAGAATCGTGGCTTTTTGCCTTAACGCTCACCAAGACTTGCAATTTACTAAGGGGCTCTCCAGTATTGAAGAGCCCGATATTTGGCTTAAAACCTTAGATGACCAAATCGAGCTTTGGATTGAAGCCGGCGAGCCTGATCCAGAACGAGTTAAAAAAGCCACTCGCCTCGCCAAGCAAGTCAAAATCTACAGTTTTAACAATAAATCCGATGTGTGGTGGAAACAAAATCAATCCAAGTTGTCTGCATTAAATGTCAACATTGTGCGCCTCGACTATCAAGGTATCCAAGCATTTAGCCAAATGATCGCTCGAACGCTGGATCTTGGGATCATGCTCTCAGGTAACACCGCTTATGTTTCTAGTGATGATAAGCAATGTGAGATTAGCTGGGAAACCTTACAAGAATAACCTCGACATTTACATTACGCGGTTCTCAGCGTAGTGTTTCTGTGAGGTTATTTGTTATGATGCAATTAAGATTGAACTCCATTCAGGTAAAGGAACATAAATGCTTCGCTTGTTAACGCTATGCTCAATACTTCTCATGTCTTTTGTGAGTCAAGCAGCCACCACGGATACGCCCCCTAAAACCTTATCCGATGCAGAAATCACTCGTTATTTTGTCTGCAGTTATTTACATACTGAAGACAGCTATAAAATAGGTGCTTACCTCAGTAACAACTACGAAATGCAGTGGTACACCTATAATGATAAATTTAAAGCCTTGGTCAACAGCCGTTTATCCGACATTTCTCGTGAGCAAGGTGTCTCTAAATTTAAAGCCGAAGATGAGCTTTCTGAAAAATACCAATGTAATGATGCTTATATCGATCTGATTGGATTAAGCAAATTTAAAATTTAAACGCAACGCCAAAGGAGAACACCATGGCAGAACACACGCTTCAAGGACTCGCTTTATACCACTTTGAAAGCTGCCCATATTGCCAGAAAGTACGCAGAGCAATGGCAGAGTTAGGTCTAGCTATTGAACTACGCGATACACGTCAAACCCCCGCTTATCGTGAAGAGCAAATTTCTGGCGGTGGTAAAGGCCAAGTCCCTTGCCTACGCATTGAAAAAGAAGGTCAAGTCACTTGGTTATACGAATCGGATGCCATTATCGATTACATCAAGGCGCTATAAGTTATCACTGGCACTGACTCGATAAACGCAGGCTATCGAAATACAGACAGCTTAAATAAGTGAGACGTATCATTGCGTTTCACTTTTTATTACTCTTCTTTATCTTGCCTTATCGCTTTCTAATTGCATGTGTAGTGGTACAATAACAAGGCTCTATCACTCGCATTACAATCTCCTGTCATACAACAACCGCCTATCACCCCCATTGCTAGGCCGTAATACCCACAATGTCATATCACACCGTTGATGGGAGCAGGCTCTAGTTCTGGATCTATCACAAACCATTCACTTTCTACCTCTGCACCACAATGAATGACTTTCGCCAAATTAAAACTCGGCACTTCCACCAAATATAAAGCTTCGCCGAACTCTTTCATGCCCGAATGACAAAAGTCTTGGATGAAACTAGCTGGTTGCCCACTCTCTAAGGCACTGGCTGGTTGCATATCAGGAAAGGTAAAAACTAAAATTGGGGTTTGTTGATACCAATCGATATTGCAATGAAATTGTGCTGGATATTGTTTATCCCAACGTTGGCAACGCTCAATAAATTTAATGAAAGGGGAATGTAGAGGCGTCGAGACCGTCTGCCACTCGGCCCAGTTTTGAGTGACGCAATCATAGCGCCTTTGAATTTGTGTCGCGAAAATTTGTACTACAACCTGCCCTTGTGCTTGATCAGACGACACCGCCTGACAATAAGGCGCAATCAAGTGCTGCGAGAGGGATAATAAGTACAAACGAGAAATGTCATAATGACTAAATGATAAAGCCAACTCATATTCACCTTGATGAGTATTAAATTGGCAATAAACGGGTAATTGGGCGGCAACATCAATCAATTGACAATGCCTCGCGATTATTTGCATGGATGAGTCTTGAGGCGAGGCAAATGAAACCGCTTGTAAAACAGGCGCAGGTTCTACTTTTGGCGGCGTGGTAGATGAACTTGAACACGCACTGAGTAATAGCACGCCACCTAAGCTCACCCACCCTAGGTAATGCCGCGCCACCCCAACAATACCGCTCAGAGGCGCGATTGACCATTTCATTGCGCACTCCTCAATAGGACATGAATGAAAATAAAAAAGGCGCTTATCCATGATCGTATCGATGAATAACCGCCTTCATTAATAAGCCATCACTGGTCTAATCAAGTATAGTGTTAAATTCAATTATCGTATTCAATTCAAACGTACTGTGACATCGCCAAGTGAGCATCACTTCCCTTTCAGCGTGCCAATCACAGTAAAAACACCGACCAAAAGGCCACCCGCTAATAACCCCAATAAGCCGGTCACCACAACCGGTAATACTGAACTCACGACAGGCAGTGTGCCGGCCATGTGTGTCAGCCCTTCCGTAACATGATGCACCGCAGGAATGGTGTGCTCAATAATGCCGCCTCCAACTAAAAACATCGCAACCGTCCCAACAACCGTTAGCACTTTCATTAATTTAGGCGCTGTCGCAACCAAGACATTGCCCAGTCCATTCATCAGGCCTTTGCCGCCACTTTTACGCTGTAAATAAAAGCCCAGATCATCAAGCTTCACAATTCCGGCAACCAACCCATATACGCCACAGGTCATTAAAAAAGCGATCAAGCTAACCACCACAATCTGAGTCACTTGTGGATGCCCTTGTACTATGCCTAAGGCAATCACAATAATTTCCAAAGACAGAATAAAGTCAGTCCGGATCGCCCCATTAATTTTTTGTTTTTCATAAGCGGCGATATCTTGTGGGGCATCACTTTCGGCTTCTGTTGCCACATCATGATGAGGCGCATGAGGTAAGTATTTTTCTAAGACTTTTTCAGCCCCTTCATAGCATAAATACAAACCGCCAAGTAATAACACAGGCATAATAAGCCAAGGTGCTAAGGCACTGATGATCAATGCAGAAGGCACTAAAATCAACTTGTTACGAAATGAGCCTTTGGCCACGCCCCATACCACCGGAATTTCACGCTCAGCGCGCACCCCTGTTACTTGCTGAGCATTTAGAGCCAAATCATCACCCAACACCCCAACGGTTTTTTTCGCCGCTACTTTTGACATCACTGCCACGTCATCTAAAACCGAAGCAATATCATCTAATAACGTTAATAGACTTAAGCCTGCCATGCACTTACCTTCATTTCTTTTCTTTAATCATTTACTTTAGCACTGAATGATATAAAGAGACTAGCCAAGCCTGAAGCGGTAACATTTTCGCCACAGCGCGCTCTACATCGACACATACACAAAGCCAACAATTCACCCACATTAGCTCATTAATTCGACACCAAATATCATTCTGCATTTTAAATACAGATAAATATCACAATAAGTTCGGTTATCTTAGATGAAAACCAAGATTTCATGTAAAGTAGCCCCCCTTCAATTAACCGAACTATTCATTGCCCCAAACAGGATACAAATATCCTTAGAGCAAACATTAACTAGAGGCTATTGATGAAGCATCAGGCAACACGTTTACCCAGTCTTATACAGGTCTTTATTTCACTAGGACTCTTTTTGTTACTGGCATTTTCATTTACTGCTAAATTCGATCTTCCCATCCAACTGGCATTGTATATTGGCTGGTTCATAGTGATCACTTTAGGCATTCAATTAGGCCATAAATATAAAGCGTTAGAGAAAGCCGCCTTAAAGGGTATTTCAAATGGATTAGGCGCTGTTCTAATCTTATTAGCCGTTGGCGCTCTGGTCGGAACTTGGATTTCCGGCGGGATCGTGCCCACGATTATTTATTACGGATTGAAAGCCATCCATCCCTCCATTTTCCTATTAGCAACCATGATCATCTGTTCTTTGACGGCGCTAGCAACTGGCACCTCATGGGGCGCAGCAGGTACTGCAGGCATTGCGATGATGGGGATTGGTCAAGGTTTAGGGGTTCCTGCGCCAATCACGGCAGGTGCGGTCCTTTCCGGTTGTTATTTCGGTGATAAAATGTCGCCACTGTCTGACTCAGTGATTTTGGCGTCTTCCATGTCTCAAGTTGAAGTCATGGAGCACATCAAAGGTATGCTGCCGATCGCTCTCATCAGTTACATCATCACCGGGATCTTGTTTACTTTATTTGGCTTCCATTACGCAGGTAAAGTCGACATGTCTCAAGTACAAGGTGTGATTGAAGCCATGGAGCAACAATTTACCATTACCCCACTGTCGTTTATCCCTGTGATCATCGTGTTGAGCTTATTAGCCATGAGAATGCCATCATTCCCTGTGATTAGCTTTGGTTCATTATTAGGGGTGGTTTGGGCTGTTTTCGTGCAAGATATCGACTTTTTAACTGCATTTAACACCGCTTGGGCACCTTACAGCATCAGCTCTGGTGTGGAATTTATTGATGCCATTCTTAACCGTGGTGGGATGTCGTCAATGCTGGGCTCTGTGGCTGTGATTGTGTTTGGTTTAGGTTTTGGTGGCCTGTTGGATAAAGTTGGCATCCTAGAAACCGTCGCGAAACTCTTTGAAAAACGCATTCAAAGCGCAGGTTCATTGGCCTCAAGCACCATTGCAACGGCCTTCATGGGGAACATCTTCGGTTCTGCAATGTATGTGTCTTTGATCTTAACGCCAAAAATCTGTGCCAAAAATTATGATCGCTTAGGTTACCAACGTAAGAACCTTTCTCGTAATGCGGAATTTGGTGGCACATTGACATCAGGCATGGTGCCTTGGAGTGATAACGGTATTTACATGGCGAGTATTTTAGGTGTTGCAACGCTTTCATATGCGCCGTTCATGTGGCTGACCTTTATCTGTATCTTTGTCACTATCTTATGTTCTTACATGGGCTGGTTTGTCGACAAATGTGAGCCAATCCATGTTGATGAAGCAGAAGCAGAAGCTGCACCATTACAAACACAAGTGACCCAATAGAAATGATGCGTTGCTAACTTAGCAAAAACATCATAAAAAATGCCGCTTATCTTCCTTCTCCATTGAGATTGAAATAAGCGGCATTTTTGTCGGTCTATTTTAAGCGCAACTTGGTTTTTCACTAGTTGACAATATTAACCATGGTTTCAGTTAACTAACCTCAACAATAACTATTATTAATTTTCACGCTGAGACCATTATTATTGGCGTTTATTGTTTAAAAACACCTTATCTGAAATACGGTTTCCCTGATCATCTTGCACAGTGAACGTATATCTCACACCCGATCCAGCAGCATTGCTAACGGTAAGCTGACCATTTTCATCGGTCATTTTTGTTTTACTACCTGGACCTTGAATTTCTACTGGGTAGTTAGCCAACGGTTGACCATCCTGAGTCACCTTAACCACCGCTTGATCGCTAGCGTGCATCACATCTAGCTTAATTCCTGATGAAGTAGAAGCCATTGCAGCTGAACTTAAGACTAATGAAGTCGCGAGTATGGCTGAATAAAATATTTTCATAATTAGCTCCTTTCTGAAATCAGTTCAGGATTGAACTCATTTACTAAGTTCATAATAGCGTGACCAAGCTCACATTAAAGTAGGGAGATTTGTACGATATCATCTAAATTTTTGAAGGAACTCGCTGGCAATATCAATGACAAGACACCTTTCCTGCCATTGATAATAAACAAATCAAGAGGTTACTTTTTTAAGGTCATCGAGCGATGAGATAAATGCAGCTCACCCGATTTTAATCCCATTTCATAGCCTTCTTCTAACATGTGTTTTTTCATAGTTAGGCGCTTAACGGCAAAGTTTTCTGGCGGCGCAATCACTCGAATCACCGCATCTTCTGGAAAGTGTTTAATAAAATCGAGTGACTTATTATAGTTACGAGCCCTTAATAACATGGAACGCGCGATATGAGGGTGACGAGCAAATAACTTTTTGGTAAGCCAGGTTGTTTTAGGTGATTGCATTTCATAACTTAATGGATGCGATAAAATGACTGTGATATCACGTGCACCACGACGATAAGCTTCAATCACGGGAATGGAATCTGATACCCCACCATCGGTATAACACTCACCAGAAAAACACGGCGTTTGTTTATAGGCGATAGGGAGTGCCGCGGTCGCTTCTAAAGCTTTAACATGGTTTTCAGCGGTAATGCGATAGTAATCCGCTCGTCCTGTCTCTACATTGGTCGCAGCGGCATAAAATGGCACACGTTGAAAGACTTTATCTTTATCAAACGGATATTGACGATTCGATTCATCAATTAACCATTTTACATCGACTAAGTCGCCACCTTTCATAAAGCGCAGCGGATTAAAAAATTGTCGACTCGTGGCTAATTCAGTGATCACGCGAAAACTTCTTTCCGGTTGTTCCGCCAAATAGCCTACTAAGTTGGATGCTCCAGCTGAAACGCCCATCACAAAATCAAACGGATTATAATCATGATGAAGAAAGCTATCTAATACCCCACTGGCAAAAATACCTCTCATTGCCCCACCTTCAACCACTAACGCTTTTTTCACCATGTTTTCCCCCGTATGCAAATAAAAAAGATCAGAAGGTGCAGACTTCTAATCTCATCCATTATTTTACGCTCTTAGCCGTCATCGAAAAGTCAGTTTTATTGATAATTGTTATAGGTAAAAACTATCAAATGGAACCTTTCGCTCACTCTATCACTCTAGAACAACTATTTTGAGGTCCACTATGGTGTACACACTCATCAGATGATCAGGCAATGAGTACAATTGGTATCAGCATAAAAAAAGCCCGAACTTTTCAGCTCGGGCTTGAATGACTTAGATTCAATCAATCAGGATTAAATCAAACCATAAGTGAAGTGCAAACCATAGAACACCGCACGACTGAAGATTTCCGCAGCGATCAGTGCAACAACCGCCAAAATGCTATAAAAACGCACTTTATTATTAGTTTGATGAGCAGAAACCGCCCACAAAACTGCGGCAATCAACATCAATACACATTGCGTCATGATCATGCTTGAGTGAGCTTGTAACTCGGTCACACCTTGATGCACAGACGTCACCACAGTTGAGAAATCAAGTACTTGTGCAATCAACACAATGTAATGAACCGCAATTAATAGGATGCCCACGATAGCAATGATTTTATTGGCTTTAATGGTGCTGCCATTGAACGCATTCAACAACACGTAACCAAACAGTAGCCCCGCCGTGATCACGGTAAAGGTGAAGTTCAGTGGTGTATAAATGGTATCCCATAACGGCACAGTATTGATTAGGTACACCTTAATCATAGCGGCCATAAAGATCACACCAGAAATCGCACCAAGATAACGTAAAGCAGTACGGATGGTTTTGCCAAACCACGCTTTACCTAACGCGGTAAGGACTTCGGCAAGCCAGTACATTCCGGCTAAACCAAAGAATAAAGAACCGGTTAAGATCTCGTTAGATAACCCAGAAGCACCAACACGGTTTAATGAGTTAAATGCACGTAACGGGCTCCCTAAGTGAGAAGTCGACGCACCAAAACCAATCGCCATAAAACCTAATACAAAAAATAGGCTTTTGATTGCAATATCATTGAGTTTGGCTTCATCGTTCACACAAGCTAAACGGGTCGTGATCAATAAATAAGCGCCAACTGCACACTGAGCTAAGACAGTAAAGACCACTAATGGTAATTCAACAAAATGCATTAGATTACCTCCTTCGGATTTTGTAAGAAGCCAGAGGTATCGCCTAATGGCTTAGCATTGGGGTTTAACTTAACGATCAAGTTCGGGCTGGTTAAACGAGAGTCAGGTAATGGCGCACAATCGGCGTTGTTACCGTATTTAGCACGCAACTCGTTAATGTCACCAAATTCAATCGCACGTAATGGGCATGAATCGACACAAATTGGCATCAAGCCTTCAGCAACGCGCTCATGACAACCATCACATTTGGTCATGTGACCTTTTTCTTCGCTGTATTGTGGTGCGCCGTATGGGCAAGCCATGTGGCAATATTTACAACCAATACAAACATCTTCGTTGACCACAACCAAGCCATCTTCATCACGCTTATGCATGGCACCTGATGGACATACTTTGGTACAAGCCGGATTTGAACAATGGTTACACGCAATCGATAAGTAGTAAGAGTACACATCTTGACGATAAACGCCGTTGTTCTCAGACCAATTACCACCAACGTATTCATAGATACGACGGAAATTACGTTTCACGTCCAAATCTTTATTGTCTTTGCACGAAAGCTGGCAAGTTTTGCAGCCTGTACATTTGCTTGAATCAATATAGAAACCGTATTGTTTCTTGACTCCAGTCGATGCTGCTACACTCATGCTTTTACTCCCATGCTTTTCAATAGCTTAATTTCTACAAGGTTAGTGTGTGATGGATTTCCTTTTGCTAAAGGCGTTGGACGAGCCGTCGTCAACACGTTGATAGAACCGTTCATGTCCGTACCATCGCGGTTAGGGGCATACCATGCGCCTTCACCCAATGCCGTGGTATTTGGAATAATGCGTGGTGTCACTTTGGCACACACTTGCAATTGACCAAATTCACTGGTGACTAACACTAAATCGCCGTTCTTGATGCCACGAGATTCTGCATCAATTGGGTTCATCCAAATTTCCTGAGGCGCAGCTGCTTTCAACAACTCTACGTTACCGTAAGTGGAGTGCGCGCGAGCTTTATAGTGGAAACCCGTCATTTGTAGAGGGAATTGTTTACGTTTTGGTGAATCCCAACCATCAAAAGTTGGATGATATTCTGCAATCGGAGTGATGTATTCATCGTCTCCTAGTACCCATTCTTTCGCAATCTCAGCCAATTGTTCTGAGTAAATTTCGATTTTCCCAGACGGCGTGGCTAATGGATTGGCTTTTGGATCTTTACGGAAGTCTTCATACGCCACATGTGGACGCTCAAATTGCTTCTTATAGATACCTTGTTTACGCATCGCATCATAATCCGGTAAATCAGGATCATTATTTTGCTTAACGGTTTGCTCGTACATCCATTGCAGCCACTCTTCTTGCGTGCGGCCTTCTGTGAACTCTTGCTCCAAGCCTAAACGCTTCGCCAGATCCGACATCATGTCGTAAATTGGGCGACACTCGAAACGCGGTTTAATCGCTTGGCTAGCAAAAATGAAGTACGGCATAGAACCTGCGGCACCATCCATACAGAAATCCGATTGCTCAGACGTAGTACAGTCCGGCAGAATAATATCAGCGTATTTAGCAGAAGAGGTCATGTGGTTATCAATCACCACAATCATTTCACACGCTTTTTCATCTTGTAGGATCTGATGCGTACGGTTGATGTCAGAATGCTGATTTATCAAGCAGTTACCCGCATAGTTCCAAATGAACTTGATTGGATTTTGTAGACGCTCAACCCCACGAATGCCGTCGGTTTTGTCGGTCATTTCATGAGCGCGGTAAATCGCATCCGTCCACAAGAACATTGGGATAGACGCTTTCACTGGGTTCTCAACACGAGGGAAACGTTGGAATGGGTAACCGTGGCTACCTTCACGCATGCCCGTACCGCCACCTTGTAGACCTACTTGGCCACGTAAAAGTGATAACATACCAATGGCTTTACACGCTTGCTCACCGCTGGCAGCACGTTGTAAGCCCCAACCTTGAGTAATGTAAACACGGTTTGCATTGCCGATCTCACGACCTAACTTGATAATGTCTTCCGCAGGAATCCCCGTGATCGGTGCCGCCCACTCAGGTGTTTTGGCAGTTTTATCGTTACCATTACCTAAAATATAATCTTTGTAGCTCGCATTTTTAGGTGCTGAAGCCGGCAAAGTGCTGGCGTCATAACCGACACAATAAGTATTTAAGAAGTCTTCGTCTGCTTTGCCTTCGGTAATGATCACATGCGCCAGAGCAGCACATAATGCGGCATCAGTACCGTGACGCAATGGAATCCATTGATCTTCACGACCGCCTGCAGTATCAGTATAACGAGGGTCAATGATGATGGTGCGAGTGTTACTTTTTTGCTGCGCTTCAACCAAGTTATGCACTTGACCACCGCCAGACATACGAGTTTCTGCTGGGTTATTACCAAAGAACACCGCTAAGTCAGCATTTTGGATGTCATCAATGCTGTTATTATCCATCCAGCCGCCGTAGAAGAAATCGCCCATACGCGCGATCGCTGCGGTTGAATAGTCACCATAATGGTTTAAGTAGCCACCATTGAGATTCATTAAACGCGCGATCAGCGTCGCACCTGGATCCCAACTTTTCGTCACGGTGCCACCTAATGTGCCTGTACCGTAGTTCAGGTAAATAGCATCGTTACCGTAATTTTTGATCGTATCATTCAGACTGTTTGCAATGGTATCTAGCGCTTCATCCCAGCTAATACGTTTGAATTTACCTTCACCACGTTTACCTACACGTTTTAGTGGGTATTTCAAACGGTCAGGATTATAAACACGACGACGCATTGAACGGCCACGTAAACAGGCACGTACTTGGTGGTGATCATTGAATTTGTCTAGACCAGTGTTATCGGTTTCAACCCATTTAATTTCTCCATCGACTACATGCATACGCAATGGACAGCGACTACCGCAGTTTACCGTACACGCTGACCAAACGATTCGTTCGTCAGTTTTAGCTGGAGTTTCTTTAGCAACCGCTTTTTTACTAAATGGTAGCGTTAATCCACTCGTGACAGTGGCTAATGCACCTAAAGCTGCACTACCTTTCACAAAGCCACGACGAGTGACTTCAAATGCGTCGTTGTTATTTGTCTGTTTGTTATTAACTGACACGACATTACCTCATTTTTTATGCTTCGAGTTATGGCGGCAATTATGGACGTACCTCTATCGGGGTACCTTGTTTTAAATCAAAGTAAAGCGGTTCTATCCACCGTATATTACGTGCTAGTGATTCAGGTAACTGCCTGAATTGAAATACGAAAGTGATAATGATTCTCACAACCATCTAGCTCATGTTTGACGTTGTTCTAAAATGAATCGAAAAAATCAATAATAAAGAAAGAGTTAAGAATTATGCCTTATCAAGAACACGCTTTAATTTCTAAAGTCCTTGGCGCATTGCTGTATTTTCACCCTTCTGAATACGCCGCTCATGGCATTGACCAAATCTTAACCTTTACTCTGCCAAATCAAGAAAATAGTCCTCTACTTGTGACCTTTTCGCAGCTAGTTGAGCAATTTAGAACCACAAACTCCGCCTCATTAAGCGAAACTCATGATGAATTCTTCTCAGGAATTGCTGATATGCCGGTGCCACCTTGGGGCTCAGTGTATTTAGATCGTGAATGTGTGTTATTTGGTGAGTCCACATCTGAATATAAACAATTTCTTACTCAGCATGGTTTTGAATTTGAAACCCAAAAAAATGATCCTTTGGATCACATTGGTTTAATGATGATGACATTAGGCGAAATCCTAGCGTCACAAGAAGACGAAACGCCCTCAGATGAATTAACGGAGTTATTAGGCACGCACATGTTGCCTTGGACACAACATTATTGCGCTCAAATTCAGCCTTTACTTAAAGACACCGCTTATGCCTCCGCCATGGCCTTAACGCAATCGTTGTTAGTACAATTAACATCCAGCTTAGCGATCCAAATTAAACCAAGACAGATTTATTTTAATGTCAATATCTCGCAATAAAGACCAACAGCCGCAGCTGAGCCGGAGAGCCTTATTCACCGGCTTAACTCAGCGTGCTCAGCAATCGCTAGAAGTGCAAGAGACGGTACAAAGAACCATCCCTCGCCCGCCGAATGCCGTCGATGAAGATATTTTCACCCGCTTATGCAACCAATGTGGTGAGTGCGAAAAATCGTGTCCAGAATCGGTCATTCGCCTTGAACATGGCTTTCCAACTCTCGATTTAGAATACTCACATTGCAGCTTATGTGGCCAATGCCAAAACGTATGCCCCACCCCGGCGCTGAGTCATACCCAGCAAGATATTGGATTGCGGGCAAGGGTTGCTGAAACCTGCATCAATGCTTACGGCTTTTGTGATGCCTGCCAAAACAGCTGTCCTTCCCAAGCTTTAGAATGGCGAGATGGCCAGCGCCCAAGCATTAACAATGATCAGTGTTCTGGTTGTGGGGTATGTCAATCTGATTGTTATCTTGGGGCAATTCACCTTATTCCTCGTTGAATTTATCACCACCTTGCCATCATAAACGACATGACCTTGATGTGAACGGCCCTTAGCTGAACACCTTGCGTCATGCCAATGTGCAAAAAAAACTAATATAATCATTGATTATCAATCAGTTAAAAACATCTATTCGACCTATCGTTTTTCCCTACAAGACAATCAGAAAAAACTCACGCTTTAGCGTTTTTAAATCCTTACTACAGCGTATAATAAGAACAAGATTATTTTTTGTTTGCCCTTTTGCAAACGGCTTTGAGGTCTCTGTTGTATGCCACTCGCTCTAAAAAATGCTTATGCGAAATTTAAGCAAGCTCCACTCGCGCTACGAATTACCAGCTATTTATTACTCGCCTATGGTTGCTATGCCATTATTCTTGGCCTTATCGTTCCCGCAACCCTTCAATCACAAGCTCCAAAACAATTAAGTGCTTTACTCGGCCGTGATGTCCATATTCAACAAATTCGTATTAACCCATTTTTATTGCGTGTTCGAGTCACAGGGTTTGATATTCAAGAGCAAAACACAACTGATGCCTTTGTAAAGTTTGACAAATTAGACCTTCAAATTGGCTTCTGGAAAAGCTTGTTAAGCCTTGCGCCCACTATTGAGCATTTTTACTTAGTGAAGCCTCACGTCACGATCGCTCGTCTTAATAATCAATCTGAGTTCAATTTTTCAGACATCATTAACACACTGGCGGCCAATGCAAGCCAGCAACCAGAAACAGTGCAAACCACAGAAGACAAACCCGGCCTACCTGCTATTCATGCCCAAGATATCCAACTCACTCAAGGACAATTTGAATATCGAGATCAACCAACTGGGGCTCATTTACAATACCAAGGCTTAGACCTTCACCTACCACAATTAGACTCTCAAGCGCTCACGATTATTAAGCCGGCCGCGACATCGGATACACAGCAAGCTAATGTTCCACCAACCAAGGCGCAGCAAAGCGATATCACCCAATCAATTAACCAATTTGATTTAAAATTAACCGGCCCAGATAACGGCGCACTGAGCTTAAAAGGTCAATTCCAACTGGCACCGTTTGCCCTTCAAGGTAAGCTGGATTTAACTCACATTACGTTGGCGCGCTTTTGGCCTTTTGCTGAAAAAGAACTCAAAGCGAAGCTGACTCATGGTCAATTGGATTTCTCCACTCAATTTGAATTAAAACAAGACGATCAAGCACTTAACTTTTCAACGCAACAAGGCCAATTTGCTCTACGTCATCTAGAGTTTAGTGACCAACAAGCGCCTAAAATCAAGCTACCTTTATTAAGCGTCAATAACATTGCTTTAGATAGCCAGCAACAAACCATCAATATCCAAAGCCTTCAATTAGATGGTTTATGGATTGACAGTGTGCTCACCAAACAAGGTCTTGATCTGCAAGGGTTGTTTGTGCCAACCACAGCGGCCACTTCCACTCCGACTGACAACTCCACATCAACAAAAGCAGTGGCAAGCAGTGACTCCGCTTCTGATGCCTCAAGTAAAGCCGCCACCGCTAACGATAAAACTATTGCGAGCTCTCCCGCGCCAGCCACAGCGCCAACCTGGGTTGTTCACTTGCATCAATTTGATATGCAAAATACCGATATTCATGTGAATGAACGCATGGTGAGTAATGGCGTGAACTGGCGAATTTATCCGTTGTCCTTGACTACGCAAGATATCTATAGCGATTTACGCTCTCCAATTGATTATCAAGTGGATGTGACCGTCAACTCTTGGCTAAAAGCAGAGCCTAAAAATACCCGTGGTTCACTGAGCAGCTCAGGAAAAGTCGATGCCAAAGCGCTAACTGCCCAAGGACAAATTGCACTGACAAATCTCGATTTAAGCCAACTGCAAACCTATCTTGACCCATATTTAAATGTACAATTACGCAGTGGTAAATTAAGTACAAAGGGTGAGTTTAGTGCCGATAGCAAAGGCCACGCGCTTTATAAAGGTAGCGCTCAATTAAGCAACCTAAACATTCGCGATAAAGTGGAATATCAGCCATTGGTAAAATGGTCCAACATGGCCATCAATAGCCTGTCGTTTGATCAAGCGAAGAATGCTCTGAACATTAATACCATCACTTTTACCGCCCCTTACGGAAAAGTCTTAATTGATAAAAATCGTCAAACCAACATTGGTAACTTGGTGAAACCGCAACCAGCAAGTTCATCCAAAGCAACTTCTCGTCAACCTGCCAGCAAGCCGATGAAAGTTTATGTTGGGCAAATTCGCATGAATAATGGTTCCGCCTACTTTGCCGATTACTCTCTTCCTACAAGCTTCCAATCAGGCATTGAATCCATTTCAGGTTATGTGCGTAATATCTCATCAACCCCAGGCACCAAAGCCACGGTTGATATCAAAGGTAAAATCAATAAATACGCACCCGTAACCTTAAAAGGTGCAATTAACCCATTGATTAAAAACCCATATTTAGATTTGGATTTAATCTTTAAGAGCGTTGAATTGACCTCGGTTAACCCTTATTCAGGCACCTATGCTGGTTACTACATTGATAAAGGCCAGCTCTCACTGGATTTAAAATACCAATTAGAAAACAACCAATTAGTGGGCGATAACCATTTAGTGATCGACCAATTACAACTTGGCGAACCGAGTGATTCTGATCTCGCTACAGGCTTACCTTTAAAACTCGCCATTGCCCTATTACAAGACCAAAACGGCGTGATTGATTTAGGTATGCAAGTCTCTGGCGATGTCAATGATCCCGATTTCAGCGTCGGTGGGATTGTCTTAAAAGCCTTAACTAACGTGATCACGAAAGCCGTAACGGCACCGTTCTCATTATTAGCAGGTCTAGCGGGTAGCGATGAAGAACTCAACCATGTTCCTTATGCCGCTGGTCATTCCGATTTATCACCTAAAGCCAAAGAGCAATTAGCCACCTTAGCCAAAGCACTCTTAGATCGCCCACAACTGACCATCAGCATCACCGGTGCCGTCGATGCGGCTACCGATAGCCGAGCTTTAGCAGAAACTAAACTACAGCAACAGCTTTTATTAGATAGTGGTTTAGATGCGCTTCCAGAAGAGGCCTCAGCCAGTACCATAGCTAAAAATGAAGATTTAACCGACAGCCTTGAAGATCTTTATGAAGAGCAACTGAAAAAAGACGTTGGAGATGAAGAAGATAAAATTGAGCAACAACTCAAGGCAGAAAGTGCCGATGGTAAAGTGAATTCAGAGCAACGACAAACGGCGCTCCACATCAGCCTTTATAACCAACTAGTAGATGCACAAACCATCAGCCAAGACGATCTCGGTAACTTAGCTGAAGAACGTGCTGGCAATATCAAAGCTTACTTAGTAGATGAACAGCAATTAAACCCTGAACGCTTATTCATCTTAGACAGCAAAACCAAATTGATCACGGATAGCCAAGGCGCCGAATTAACCATTGATGCGAAGTGATTGCCATTATTGATGCCAAGTAATTCACATTTAAGTCAATAGAGTCATTAGTTTGCGGCATGAGTTTTAACGCTCATGCCGCTTTTATTTAAATAACCTCAACTGCGGATAAGAGTGTCACAATAACAAGTCTAACCTTATGATATATAAAAGATAAAAAATCTATCAGGTACATAGGGTTGATTACTTTCTCTCAATATTGCAATTTGGGATGGCTAACAAGGCAAAATCATAAGTCAATAGCTGGCCTATTGCGTTGATTTTAACGAAGTTAGACGCCCAAAGTGCTGTATTGAGTGACTTCTAGTTATCCGCAGCTGAGGTTAAATACTTACAGGTAAGGGTTAAATGCAAAGATTCACCTCTTACTCAGCAGGTAAACTTGATGAGTGAAATCCATTACCCGAAAAAGATCACCAGCAATAAAACCACCAACGCAATAGCGCCGAAGACTTTCAATGCCAGTTTAAAATCACCACCACCATTTGGTGCTTGATTACAGCAGCCCATAGACCCTCCAATAAGGTATTTCTCTGTTAATAAAGAAATCATAAAATATAGAGCTCATAGCATAAAGCTTCCCGCTACAGGAAGGTCAATGGACGCACACTCATCGCACATCAATAAGAATCGCACATCAATAAGAGTGAATTAACGTCGTAACGCATTCAATTTAGCTTGTGTGATCCCAAAAATACTACCAACCGGGTAACAGGCATCCTCTGCCAATTCTCCTGCCGGCTTATCCATAAAGATTTCCAACGCTTGGGTCACATGCTCAATTGCCCAAATATGGAATTCACCTTTGTGCACCGCCTCAATAATATCCTTACGTAACATTAAGTTATGTACATTTGACTGCGGGATAATCACCCCTTGGGTTGTGCTGCGACCTTTGATTTTACAGACATCAAAAAAGCCTTCGATTTTCTCATTCACTCCGCCGATAGGCTGCGCTTCACCAAATTGGTTCATGGAGCCGGTGATAGCAATATCTTGACGTAATGGCAATGTTGAAAAAGCCGACACAATCGCGCACACTTCGGCCATAGACGCACTGTCACCATCAACCCCACCGTAAGACTGTTCAAAGGTGATATGGGTCGTAAGTGGAATTTTAGCGTTACGACCTAAAATCGATGCCAAATAGGCCGACAATATCATCACCCCTTTAGAGTGAATACTGCCGCCTAAATCCACATTGCGTTCGATATCGAGGATCTGCCCATCTCCAAAGGCGGTAGTAGCCGTAATGCGATTTGGCGCACCAAACATGTGGTCGCTGGTCGACAGAACGGATAAGGCATTCACCACCCCAACCGCACAACCTTCAGTTTTAATTAAAGTCGTCCCGTTGGTGAAGGTTTCCATCACGCTGTCTTGCAAGCGATTCACTCGCATTTCTTGATTAATTAAGGCCTGTTCAACATGTGAGGCTCGAATGAGGCTAGATTTTGCCCCACGTGCCACATAATTAGACTCGCGCAATAAATTGGCAATATGCGCCGAATGCAGCGACAACTTATTTTGATCGCCGGCATTACGCGAGCTATGTTCAATGATTTTCGCGATGGCTTTTTTATCGCAATGCAACATGCCGTTATCATGCACAATGCTGGAAATAAAACGTGCGTAATGCATTTCCGATTCTGGTGTGCGCTTCATTTCATCTTCAAAATCTGCGGTTACTCGGAACAACTCGCTAAATTCTGGATCGTAATGTTGCAACAATTGATAAGTGCGATAATCACCAAACAAGATGATTTTAACATCGAGTGGGATCGGCTCAGGGTCAAGAGACACCGCCCCTGTTAACGTCACTTCTTTTTCTAACGAAGTTAAGCTGAGTTGACGAGCACGCAGCGCACGTTTAATGCCATCCCACACATAAGGTTGTTCCAGCACTTTAATCGCATCCATCAATAGCACACCACCATTAGCTTTATGCATGCTACCAGGACGAATCAAAGAAAAATCAGTGAAGACGGTGCCTTTATAGGTCGCAGTTTCCACGCAACCAAACAAACTGTGATAATTAGGATTATCCTCCACCACTATAGGAAAGGTATCTTCAGGCTGGCTCACCAACACATTAATGCTATAGCGGCGTGGCAATTTACTGTCTAAAGAGGCCGATGCAATCTCATTTTGCTCATTACTCTCTTGTAAGAACTGGTCAACATTTTCAACCACATCTTTTTGTACTTCGGTTAAATACTGCTTAATCTCAGGGTATTTAGAATAGTTTTTTTTAAGATCTTTAATCAGATGAGCAAATACTTCGAGCGCCGTTTCATCATTGAGTTTTTTCATTTTTTCGCTGAAGGCTTCTTCCCATTCTGTCAACTGACGGATCATGCCGCGTAACTGGATTTCAAGCTCATCAATGGTTTTATGAAACGTCTCTTGCTCTTTCTGAGTCAGCTCTAAAAACGACTCCTCTGTGTGCACTTCTTCCTCATTCTGCATGGCGATAAATTCGTAATCGCCCTGCAAAGTAATACTTAAGCTCACGCCTTTTTGTTTGGCTTGTTTACTGATCTCTTCTAATGCCGATTGTTGTTTCTGATTGAGCTGAGTTTTCAACTTTTCCGAGCGCGAAAAATACACTTCGTTATCAAATGCCAGCGGGATCGCTTTCACTAATTTGGTTAATAATTTGTCCATATCCAAGCGAAAGGCTTTCCCTACTCCACTTGGTAATCGCAATACCTTTGGACGACGGATGTCTTCAAAATTGGCGACATAACACCAATCAAACACTTGCATATCATCCGGTTTATGCCGATTTAAATAGCGCAGCACCATGGTTCGCTTGCCTAAACCATTTTGCCCAGTCGCATAAATGTTATAGCCCTTGTCTCTGATCGACATGGCAAATTCCACGGCTTTTTGCGCACGTTCTTGGCCGACAATTTCATCAATAGGAAGAATGTCTTTGGTCGATTTACAAGGCAGCTGTTCCAGATCAGCAGGGTGATAAAGCTTGTCGCTCGATAAGCGAAGGGGGGAAGAATACATCGTCATAAGCAATCCCTACTTAATTAGTCTTTGTGATATCAGATTTACTTGAAAGGTGCTCATTTCGCATAAATCTTTTCTTGCCTAAGGACTTGGATGATAGATATGAAGTCTGCATCTTTAGGCCACTTGGGTATAAAGAATAGCTGAAATTCATTTTTATTAGAGTGATTTAAGTTCTTTTCTTGTTCAAGTGTTCATTAATTAACCACCCGATTTGGCTTGAACAAATTTTTCGAACAAAGCCATCAAATAAATCACAGTGTGAACTTGATCACGCTTGATACAATAGTCATTATCAAAAAAGCGCTTATTTTGCTGCTCATTAAGGAATAGACATGACAAACCAAATTATTAAAGACTTAGAATCTCGCTACACTGCAAAACGTTACGACTCAAGTAAAAAAGTCTCAACAGAAGACATGCAAACATTAACCGATGCGATCCGTCTATCGGCGTCTTCGATTAACTCGCAACCTTGGAAATTTGTAGTTTTAGAATCCGATGAAGCTAAACAACGCTTCCACCAAACTTTTGCAAATAAATTCCAATTTAATCAGCCGCATGCAACAACTGCCTCGCACATTATTTTGTTTGCTCACAAGCTGCAATACACCAAAGCCGATTATGAAAAAGTGATCGATAAAGGCATCGCCGATGGCCGTAATAAGCCTGAAGAAAAACAACAAGCCTTTGGGGCCTTTGCTTTCGTCGATTTAAACACCAATGAACAAGGTTTTAATGACGGTTGGACTAAATCTCAAACCTACCTTGCTTTAGGAAATGCACTGCACACTTTGGCGCGTTTAGGCATTGATTCCACCACTATGGAAGGCGTTGACTCCGAGCTAATAGGGAAAGAATTTGCTGCAGAATTAGATGGTTATGAATGTCATGTTGCTCTAGCAATTGGCTATCATGACGCCGTGGAAGACTACAATGCTAAGCTGCCAAAATCTCGTTTAGCCGCAGAAGACGTGTTAATTACGCTATAAATTTTGCATAACTGATGACAACAAGGCAGCCGTGTGCTGCCTTTTTGTGTTATCTCGCTACCGTCATGACACACGAATTAATGACGCACCAATGTTGCTGGATAAACAGACATTCACGACAAATTATCCGCTCATGACTTTAGGTTATATTCAACACGCTCTATACTGAATTCAATTCGATAATATATTGATAATAAAGATCTCTTACTGAGACAATGAGAAGCAGGAAGTATGGATATTTACTCGCAACTAGCGCACGCCTTGGCCAAGAGAATCGACGCCTCTCGTATCATCACTCAACACGATCAATGTTTAGCTTATGGCACAGATGCCAGCTTTTATCGCTTAATACCCAAAATCGTATTACGGCTCAAAGATCTTGAAGAAGTGCTCTATACCATGCGCTGCTGCCGCACATTAGAACTGCCATTTACCTTCCGGGCAGCAGGCACGAGTTTATCCGGGCAAGCAATTTCTGACTCAGTATTAATCACCTTAACCGATGATTGGCGTGACTATCATATCCATGAAAATGGACAGCGTATTTCTTTACAACCTGGGGTCATAGGAGCAGATGCTAACCAATATCTTGCACCATTCGGACGAAAAATCGGCCCCGATCCAGCGTCCATTAATGCCTGTAAAATTGGCGGAATTGCCGCTAATAATGCCAGTGGCATGTGTTGCGGGACTGCGCAAAACTCCTATCAAACCGTAGAGAGCATGAAAATTGCGTTTTCTGATGGCAGTATTTTAGATACCGGTAATCCAAGCAGCATTCAATCGTTTAAAAATCTGCATCCTAAATTCCTTGCGCAAATTGCCGAACTGGCAGAACAAACCAAAGCCGATCACGAACTGGCACACTTAATTCAGCACAAATATCGCCTCAAAAATACCACAGGCTATGCCATTAATGCTTTGGTCGATTTCAGCGATCCTATTCAGATCATTCAACATTTGATGATCGGCTCTGAAGGCACATTAGGCTTTATTGCCGACATCACTTATCACACCGTTGAAGACCACCAACATAAAGCGTCTGCCTTGCTGGTGTTTGCAGATATTGAACAAGCCAGCCAAGCAGTGAGCGCACTTGCCAATACCCATGTGGCTGCGGTTGAGATGATGGATGGACGTTCTTTACGCTCGATAGCCAACAAGCCGGGCATGCCCAGTTTTATCACACAACTCGATCTCGAAGCGGCGGCGTTACTCATTGAATCTCATGCCACCGATGAGCACGCACTGCACGCTCAATGTGATGCGATTTTAGCGCGAGTTCAACCATTCAATATTATTCAGTCGGTGTCTTTTACTCGCGATCCAAATATCGTTGCGAACTTATGGAATATTCGTAAAGGGCTTTTTCCGGCCGTTGGCGCAGTACGAGAAGCAGGCACTACGGTCATTATTGAAGACGTGGCCTTCCCCGTCGAACACTTGGCGCAAGGCGTGCGCGAATTACAGCAACTCTTTGAGCAATATGGTTACGATGAGGGCATCATTTTTGGTCATGCGTTAGATGGCAACCTGCACTTTGTCTTCACTCAAGGCTTTGAAGACCCAAAAGAAATTGAGCGTTATGGCCAATTTATGGATGACGTCACTCAACTGGTGGCGGTCAAATATCAAGGTTCACTGAAAGCCGAACACGGCACGGGCCGCAATATGGCCCCTTATGTGGAATTGGAGTGGGGTAAACAAGGCTATCGCTTAATGCAAGAAATTAAGCGCCTGTTTGATCCACAAGGTTTGCTCAACCCAGGCGTGATCATTAATAACGATTCGGATGCCCATTTAACCCATCTCAAACCGATGCCACAAGCCGATGACTTGGTTGATCGCTGTATCGAATGTGGCTTTTGTGAAGCGGTATGCCCTTCTCGCACTTTAAGTCTCTCGCCTCGCCAACGCATTGTTCTGTATCGAGAGTTACAACAGCAAAAACGTGACGGCAAAGCCAGTGCCTCAGAATTAGAAAAGCTCTTTCATTACCAAGGTATTGAAACATGCGCGGCAACAGGACTGTGCGAGCAGCGTTGTCCGGTCGGCATTAATACCGGTGACTTAATCAAAAAATTGCGCCGCCAACAATACCCACAAGCCCCTTTAATTGCCCGCTGGACACACGAACACTTTGCTCGCACCACCAGCACCCTTCAAACGGGCCTCAAGATCAATCATATTCTGCGCAAATTGGTAGGACCGCGGGTTCTCTCTGGTGTCAGCACTGGGATTCGTCAACTCAGCAGACAGCGAGTGCCACTTTGGCTTCCTGAAATCCCCGATGGTAATCACCATAAACTGCCGATGGACACCCAAAAAAGAGCCGCCCAAGATCGTTTCAAAATTGCCGATGTCCAGCATCGCAAAGTGGTGTATTTTCCCTCTTGCATCAGCCGCACTGCCGGCTCCAATAGTGGCGCCGCCGAGCTCACCAAAGTAACCATGTCGCTACTCAAAAAAGCTGGCTTTGATATCATTTTGCCTAAAAATTTAAGCGCTCAATGTTGTGGTATGCCTTATAAGAGCAAAGGGTTTGACGAATTAGGTGATAGCAAAGCCAATCAATTAGAAGAGAAACTTTGGCAAGCCAGTCACCAAGGTTTGTACCCTATTTTAATGGATACCAGCCCGTGCGCTAAACAAAGCTTAGAACAATTTAGTAAGCCTATGTCGGTGTTTGAGCCTTCTGAATTTGTGATGAAGCATCTCACGCCTTATCTCCACTTCACGCCACTTAATGAAACCGTCATGCTGCATATTACCTGTAGCACTCGAACCTTAGGTCTCGCTGATACCATGTTAACGCTGGCGAAGCAATGTGCTAAAACGGTAGTGGTGCCACAACACATTCAATGTTGTGGCTGGGCAGGTGACAAAGGGTTTAATACTCCTGAGCTCAATGCGGCGGCGCTGGCCCCACTCAAACCACAAGTGCCAACTCATTGTAGCCGTGGATTTAGTAATAGCTTAACCTGTGAAATTGGCTTATCACATCATAGTGGTATTCCCTATCAATCCATTTTGTATTTGGTGGATGAAGCAACCTCACCTTTACCACCTTCACAATAGGAAACGCATGAAATTATTGCTCTTAAAGGCGACGGAGTCGGGTTGGTATGAGCACTTGATGCCGTCTTTCAGTGTAAGGCATCATTTCGACCTTGAGCCAACCGCTTCCCTTGTCTACAATGGCGCTCTTTGATTTCCCTTTATAATAAAACATAGGCAATGACCATGAGCGAGACTAACCAAAAGCCAGCATTACCGGATCACCTAGCAGGCAATCCACGCAGCCCACACTATGTGGCTGAATGCTTTGAATACCCAATCGGTATCCGTTTTAACGGCAAAGAACGTACCGATGTAGAAGAATACTGCATTAGCGAAGGTTGGGTAAAAATTGCCTCTCCAAAAGCAAAAGATCGCTTTGGCAACCCAATGCTGATCAAACTTAAAGGCACAGTAGAAGCGTATTACCAATAATCGTTACTGACTAAAGCTAACATGTTAAAGAGGCCACATCTTGTGAAGTGGCCTCTTTTTTATCGCTTGAATATTCCCGTTCAGATAAAGAAAGTTATTAACCTCAACTGCGGATAAGAGTGTCACAATAACAAGTCTAACCTTATGATATATAAAAGATAAAAAATCCATCAGGTACATAGGGTTGATTACTTTCTCTCAATATTGCAATTTGGGATGGCTAACAAGGCAAAATCATAAGTCAATAGCTGGCCTATTGCGTTGATTTTAACGAAGTTAGACGCCCAAAGAGCTGTATTGAGTGACTTCTAGTTATCCGCAGCTGAGGTTTATTAACCTCAGTTGAAGTTTATCGCCACTTCAACAGGTGCTTTTCTATTTGCGTTATGATGAAACTGATCATGACACCTAAGAGCGATAAAATTGCCACCCCTGTAAATAAACGTTCTAAGTCATACAGAGAACCCGCCTCAAGAATATACGCTCCAATGCCGTATTCTGCGCCCAGCATTTCTGCAGCGACCAATAAAATAATGGCGATGGCAAGACTCACTCGTAAGCCTGATAAAATTCCCGGCATGGCTCCCGGCAATACAATTTTGCGCACAATCGAAAACCACGACATGGAAAAGCTTTGCCCCATGCGAATCAATGAACGATCGACATTATCTACCGCGCCATAAGTTGCTACTACAGTTGGGGTAAATGTTCCAAAGGCAATTAAAGCGTATTTCGACGCTTCATCAATACCAAACCAAATCACAAACAGTGGCAATAACGCAATTTTAGGAATCGGGAAAATCGCCGAAATCAAAGGCACCAAACCGGCTCTTGCCAATGAGAACAAACCAATCATGATGCCTAAGCTGATCCCCAAGAATACACCTATGGTCGCGCCGACCGCTAAGCGGGTTAATGAGGGGATTAATTGTTGCCACAGCTGACCACTTTGATATAAATCAACAAAGGTATGCCAAACATTAGAAGGTTGAGGTACGGTCAATGAAGAAATGACACCGCTTCGAGTCCCCATTTCTAACAGTGCAATCAAGGCAACAAACACCAAAAAGCCAACCCAAGGTTTCGCTTGCGGGGCAAAACCACCACCACGAAATGGCACTGGGGTTTGGTTGTGTACGTGAGATTGGTCAGCCTCAACGTGTCCTGCAGAAAGCTTATCCATCAATTAACTCTCCTTCTGCCGCCATGGCTTCTTCACGCATCAATTGCCATAAGTAAGCTTGTTTTTCTGCTAATGCCGGATCACTGTTGTGTCTTTCATTTAATGGCGTCTCAATATTAACGACTTCATGAATGCAGCCCGGCCGACGAGATAACACCACAATTTTATGCCCTAAACGCACCGCTTCATTGAGATTGTGAGTCACATAGACTGCGGTAAAAGGCGCATGACTCCACAGATTCACTAAATCGTCCATTAACAGCTCACGAGTTTGGCTATCCAGTGCTGAAAGCGGTTCATCCATTAACATCACTGCCGGTTTAACCGCCAACGCACGCGCAATCGCCACTCGCTGCTTCATGCCACCAGACAATTGTTTGGGCAGAGCTTGACGAAAATCCGTTAAATTCGTGCGACTCAATACATCGGTAATGATCGACGCTTGTTGTTGTTTATTCAATTTATGATCTTCTAACACTAGACTGATATTGCCTTCCACCGTACGCCAAGGCAGCAGAGCAAAATCTTGAAAGACATAAGTCAGCGGATTTAAGCACTCTTGTGGAGGTTCTCCCACTTGTAAGATCTGCCCTGAGCTGGCCTGCTCCAAGCCACCAATCATGCGTAATAATGTGGATTTTCCGCATCCTGATGGGCCGACAATACACACAATTTTTCCGGTAGGAATATCTAATGAGATGTCTTGCAATACCGGCATCTCGCCATAATGGTGACTGAGATTTTCAATGATTAAATTCATTCACTTAAACCTTATTTTTCAGCGCCTGAATCGTTCACTGTTTTGACATAGCTGGTATCAACAATATCGCTCAGTTGAATATCTGCTTTGACCATCTTCTCTTTTTGTAACCAATGCAGTTGGCTTTGTAGAGAGCTCATATTGAGATAATTACCGGCATTTAAGCGCATCGAACCATTAATAATGCTAGGAGCGGCTTTTTCGATGGGTTGATCGGTATAAATATATTGATGAATTAAGCTTACCATTGCTTGCGGGCTGTCCGTTTTATCAATCATGGCCGCATTATAATCTGCCGCTCCTTGCGCTAAGGCGGTTAAAAACGCTTGAGTTTGTGCCCGTTCTTCTTTGGCATTTTTGGTCGAGGTAAAGATGGTAGTCACTTGATAATGGGGTAAGAAATCCGACACATTACCAATAATATGAATAGCGCCGCTTTCGGCTAATGGTTTGGCAATATGAGGCACGATAGACCAAGCATCCACTTGCCCAGTTTTTAGTGCACCAATAATGGCACCCACTTTCTGTAATGGCTTGTATTTTAAAGTGATACCTTCTTGCTGCTCAAGTTGTGAACCCACATAATGAAATGACGAACCGGATTGAGAAATCGCCCAGCTTTTACCATCCAATTTCGAAGGATCGGTTAAACCTGCCTCATAAGCTTTATTGGAGACCACAATTTTCTGACCGTCAATATTGGGATCTTCTGACAAAGAACCCCCAATCACTTTGATTGCCCCTTTATCAGCTAATGAAATCAATCCACCCGACATAGCGGTTACGGCGTAATCCACATCTCCTGAAGCCACTGCGACTGCCATAGGTTGCGCTGCTTGGAAAAACTTCAGCTTAACATCCAAACCTTGTTGTTTGAAATAGCCTTTTTCAACCGCTACAAACGTGGCCGCATGGCTCGTAAAGCGCAATGCTCCTACGGTGATTGACTTCTCTGCCGCATCAGCAACACCACTAGCAAGAGTGGCGATTAACGCGAACGAAGTCAGCGCCTTACAAACAGGCATTTGGGGGTTGGCAGCTTGAATAATCGACATGGCAATTCCTTTTGATACTTTATTATTCTCGTTTATTTCCAAGATTGCGTTACGAATGACGCTTTGGTGAAATCCTTCACACCTTATTAATTAACGGCTTGACTGGTTTATCTGGTGATAGACCTAGAATGTTTCTAATGGTTAAAAACGCTCACAAGCTATTAATACAGGAGAGTTATCTCTTGTTAAACTATGTCATTTCTATTACTGAATCAATGGTCAATAACACATCTCTTTAACATTGCCTTTTCATGGCCTACCTGCACTCATTCAAATTTTTCGAACAAGTTGATGTACCGCTGTCGCTCTTGTTTACGATTATCTTGGTTACACTCCTTACATCACAGATTAAACGGTGACACAGATTAAACAGTATCACTGCTAACACAATGAGCGAGGTGACTATGACTGCAACAGCGATTCGTGAGGTTCGTCTGGTGATGCAATCTCAACCCACATCCGATGGCGATGGGGTGAAAATTCAACGTATTGCGGGTTTTAATAATCGGCATTTTTCTCCCTTCCTTATGATGGACGAGTTGAAGGCTGACGATAAAAAAGATTATGTGGGTGGTTTCCCTCCTCATCCTCACCGTGGTATTGAAACCTTAACTTATATGATGAATGGGCATTTTCAGCACCAAGATCACATGGGCAATATCGGAGAGTTACGCAGTGGTGGAGCGCAATGGATGGCAGCCGGACAAGGTGTGATCCACAGTGAAATGCCAATTATGGAAGAAGGGCAATTGCATGGCTTTCAGATTTGGATAAACCAACCGGCACGCGACAAAATGCAACCGGCTAAATATGTGGATTTTCAGCCTGAAACAATAACAGAAGTCACGCTTGAGCCACATAACCTAATCCGAGTAATGGCAGGTGAACTCGACATCAATGGTCAGGTTTGGCAAGGCCCACTCACCGATACAGGGGTTCCCGCCACCGTTGCCGACTGGAAAGCGCAATTAGGTAGTCAGATCCAGCTGAAGGTGCCTTGTCAGCATAATGCCATGATTTATGTGTATAAAGGCAGTGCAAAGGTGTTGGGTAAAACGCTCAAACAATCGGACTTTGCGCTATTACCTGCAACAAGCCCTAGCTCAGTAACCAGTCATAATCCAGTCAGCTATCACGACGAACTGCTACTTGAAGCGACAAGCGAAACCGGATTGTTGATTTTTGCCGGGCAGCCGATTGATGAACCCGTTGTTCATTATGGACCATTTGTCATGAACACCATGGATGAAATTCATCAAGCGATAAACGATTACCAAAGCGGTAAGTTTCATCAATATTGATCACGATACCAATCCCATAAGGTCACAGAATATTCACATCCACAATTGAGCAACTCGTTCTACAATTTAAAGAGTCGTTAACCTAAGTGTTATGACTTTTGTGCTTCTGATTCGCATCATAATAAGCCACTCCCTGCTTTTTCCCTAAAGAGCAGGGATTTTTTTATGCGATATACACTGCCAAAATCACGCTTATCAACATATTCATCTCAATAATCAAATTGAAATAAAACTACACTTTATAAACCACATTTGTTCACAAATTATTTCACTATGTAAAATAAATTAACCATAGTGACGCAGATCACCCTAAAATTTAGCCGGAGGTTAGTTAATAGCTAATTAGTGATGTTGATCACAAAATATATAATGCTGGCTTCGAGGTGTTTTGTGATTCAGATCACAATAAAAATTGACGTTAAATTGAAATTAACGATTTGTAAGGAAATTACAGTGAATTAATGCAAAGTAGATCGCATAAAATTGAACAAAACAGGGGTAAATCGTGATCTTGCTCACAAAAAACCCGTCATCAGTTCTTATTTAAAATTGTGTGGTAAATTGATTGGGTACTAAGCAACTAAATACGGTTTTCGCGGACCGTTACCACAAAAAAATAAATTAAGAACATCAGACGGGAGTCGTTATGATATCACCAGATGCTAAGATCAAGATACAAAATTTTGGTCGTTTCCTCTCTAACATGGTAATGCCTAACATCGGTGCG
Source organism: Vibrio aphrogenes (assembly GCF_002157735.2). Taxonomy (NCBI): domain Bacteria; kingdom Pseudomonadati; phylum Pseudomonadota; class Gammaproteobacteria; order Vibrionales; family Vibrionaceae; genus Vibrio; species Vibrio aphrogenes. The sequence continues at coordinate 146,204 of NZ_AP018690.1, read as the reverse complement.
TTTATCGCATGGGGGTTTATTACTGCCTTATTCATTCCAACTGGCTGGCTACCAAATGAAACGCTAGCTTCAATGGTTGGCCCGATGATCACGTACCTCCTACCGTTACTGATCGGTTATACCGGTGGTAAATTAGTCGGTGGTGAGCGTGGTGCGGTTGTTGGTGCCATCACAACAATGGGTGTGATTGCCGGAACCGATATTCCAATGTTCATGGGTGCCATGATTGTTGGTCCTATGGGTGGCTGGGCAATCAAAGCGTTCGATAAACGTGTTGAAGGCAAAGTCAAAAGCGGCTTTGAAATGTTAGTCAATAACTTCTCAGCCGGCATTATCGGTATGATCTGTGCGATCATCGCCTTTATGCTGATTGGTCCTTTTGTGAAAGTATTATCAACCACGTTGGCGTCTGGTGTTCACTTTTTAGTTAACGCCCATTTATTACCACTGACATCTATCTTTGTTGAACCTGCGAAAATCCTATTCTTAAATAACGCTATCAACCACGGTATTTTCTCGCCACTAGGTATTCAACAAGCGGCAGAAACTGGCCAATCTATCTTCTTCTTAATTGAATCAAACCCAGGTCCAGGCTTAGGCATCTTATTGGCTTACATGTTCTTTGGTAAAGGTACGGCAAAACAAACCGCAGGTGGTGCGTCTATCATCCATTTCTTTGGTGGTATTCACGAGATTTATTTCCCATACATCTTGATGAACCCGCGTTTAATCTTAGCTGCAATTGCTGGTGGTATGACAGGTGTATTTGTTCTCATCACCTTTAATGCCGGTATCGTTTCTCCTGCATCTCCTGGTTCTATCTTCGCAATCTTGTTGCTGACTCCAAGCAGCTCTTTGCTTGGTGTGGTGAGCTCAGTATTAGCCGCTACTCTCGTGTCCTTCGCCGTTGCCGTTGTCTTAATGAAATCACAACGCACAACTGAAGAAGATGGTGATGAAGCCGCTCTAGATAAAGCCACCGCAGAAATGCAAAACATGAAAGCCAATGCGAAAGGTCAAAACGCAAGCTCTTCAAACAACCAAATTGATATGGCCAATGTAAGTAGCATTATCGTGGCTTGTGACGCTGGTATGGGCTCAAGCGCAATGGGCGCAAGCTTACTACGTAAAAAGGTTCAACAAGCCGGTCTGGATATCCAAGTGACCAACCTTGCTATCAATAATTTGCCAGAAGGAGTCGACATCGTGATCACTCATAAAGATTTAACTGACCGTGCTCGTAAACACGCGCCAAATGCACACCACATCTCACTGGTCAATTTCCTCGATAGTGAAATGTACAACCAACTGGTCACTCAACTGCTTTCGGCACAACGCCCAGACGCAGCCAATGACAACCAAGCCGTTAAAGTCTCTATCTTAGCGGCCAATGACGACAGCTATGAAGAACAAAACCCATCCGTTTTCAGCATTGAACGTAAAAACATCTGCTTAGGATTAACCGCAGCCAATAAAGAAGAAGCGATTCGCTTTGCGGGCAACAAATTGGTTGAACTGGGTTATGCCGAACCAGAATACGTCGATGCGATGTTTGAACGTGAAAAATTAGTTCCAACTTACCTTGGTGAATCCATTGCGGTTCCACACGGTACAGTCGAAGCGAAAGATCGCGTCATCAAAACAGGCATCATTATTTGCCAATACCCTGCCGGTGTTCAATTTGGCGAAGATGATGATGAAGTTGCAAAACTCGTTATAGGTATCGCGGCTAAAAATGATGAACATATTCAAGTAATCACTACGATCACCAATGCGTTAGATGACCCAGAGGCCATTGACAAGCTTACTTCAACGACCGACGTCGAAGAAGTACTCGAGATTTTGCAAAGCAATCAAGCCGCCTAATTTGTGGAAAAAGAGGTTTGGTGTTCCCTATAACATCAAGCCTCACCTAACCCAGTTTTTAATTGATAATCGTAGGAATTTATTATGAAAAATGCAGTTCATTTCGGTGCAGGCAATATCGGTCGTGGCTTTATTGGCAAACTACTTTCTGATGCCGATGTCCAAGTTACCTTTGCGGATGTTAATGCCCCATTAGTCGATCAAATCAGCCATAAGCAAGAATACAAAGTCAAAGTTGTTGGCGCAAATTGTCAAATAGATACAGTTAGTCATGTGACTGCGGTAAACTCTGCCAGTGATGATGTGATTGACCGCATTGTGCATACTGACTTAGTGACCACAGCCGTTGGCCCTAACGTCTTAGATATCATTGCAAAAACCATTGCGGCCGGCATCACAAAACGTTTTGAAAGCGGCAACGAAAAACCACTAAATATCATCGCTTGTGAGAATATGGTACGCGGCACCACTCACCTAAAAGGCGAAGTGTATAAATATCTAGATGAAAGTCTGCACAGCAAAACCGATGAGCTAATTGGCTTTGTAGATTCAGCCGTTGACCGTATTGTTCCCCCTGCTGAAGCGGCGAACGATGATCCACTTGAAGTAACCGTAGAAAGCTTTAGCGAATGGATTGTGGATGAGAGCCAATTTAAAGGCGAAGTGCCTAATATTGAAGGCATGGAAAAAACGAACAATTTGATGGCTTTTGTTGAGCGTAAACTGTTTACCTTAAATACGGGTCACTGTATTACGGCTTACCTTGGTTGCTTAAAAGGACATAAAACCATCCGTGAAGCCATCGAAGATCCAGAGATTTATTTTGATGTAAAACAAGCGATGTTTGAGAGTGGTGAAGTATTAATTCAACGCTACCAATTTGACCGAGAATTGCACGCCGCTTACATCAATAAAATTCTAGGCCGCTTTGCCAACCCATATTTAGTCGATGAAGTGGATCGCGTTGGACGCCAACCACTACGTAAACTAGGGGCTAACGATCGCTTAATCAAGCCTTTACTTGGCACCATCGAGTATGGCACTGAAAATGGCGCGTTATTAAAAGGCGTTGCAGCCGCTTGTAAATACCGTAATGATACCGACCCTCAAGCGGTTGAGTTACAAAAGGCTATTCAAGATCAAGGCATTAAAAAAGCATTAGCGCATTATACTGGCCTTGACGAAAATAGCGTTGAAATTCAAAAGATTGAAAAACTATACCAACAATTATAAACGCCCCAATTTAGGAGCCTAACCTTAGGCTCCTAAAACAATTAGAAGACGTAATGAGCGAAGAATTAAACGAAACAGACATTCTTGAACGATTGCAACAATCCCCAACCGTTCGAGGTTTTTTTATCCAGACCGTCGAGATTTTTAATGAGTCAATAGATGCACTCATTAAAAGGATCTTCCGTAAGGATAATTTTGCTGTGCAATCGGTCGTAGGCCCCTTATTGCAAGACTCAGGCCCACTCGGTGATATCACCGTGCGTCTAAAATTATTGTTTGGACTGGGTGTGCTACCTGACGATATTTATCATGATATTGAAGACATCATCAAAATCAGAAACAAACTCAATAGCGATGGCTCTGAGTACGAGTTTACGGATCCTTCCATCATTGCCTACTTACAAGGGCTCAAACTCATCAAACGAATGAATATGGTTTCTCTGCATGTGGCAGAGCCGGATGATGATATCGACCTAAGTTTCTATCAAATGCAGCTACAACGCCAACAACAAGTCATCAAATCAGGTCTTTCCTTGGCCATTGTTGAGATTTGTAATGAACTTAAAAAAGACAGCCCATTTTAAGATTGTTGCGCTATTTTATCCCCCTCCGTATCAAAACGACACTATCAACTCATCACACCATTGGGCAGTTTAAGCCCCGAATAACACACTGATAAAAAAGCGACTGAGATAAACGCTCAGTCGCAAGTTATTAAGATGATTAAGTAGCCTTAGCTGGAAAAGACCTAGAAGTCCCTCAATACCGCACTCTGGCCATCTCACTTCGTTAACATATCACTTTCGTCAGCATCAATATCATTGGGCTATAGGACTATAAGGCCATGGCCAGTCCGCAGCTGAAGTTAAAGTGCCTCAAAGTCAATTAATCACCATAAATATCAAAGTTAAAGTATTTGCTGGCAATCTGCTCATAAGTACCGTTTTGACGAATCGTTTCAATCGCTTGGTTAAAAGCATCGGCTAATTGCTTATCTTGTTTGCGCAGCGCTAAAGCTGTGCCTTCCCCTACATACGCTTTATCGGTTACCGGCGCACCTGCAAGCTCAAACTCTTTACCCAGAGGCTTATCTAAGAAAGCCAGTTGTAATTGATCGGCATTACTAAAAGCGACATCTAAACGTCCACTTGCCAAATCGAGATACACTTCATCTTGACCTTTATAACGCTTAATATTAGCGACATCACCAAATTTTTCAGTCACATAAGTGTCGTGGATAGTGCCAAGCTGTACCCCAATATTCTTACCCGTTAAGCCTGCTTTATCCATTTGATAATCAGCATTCTTTTTGGCGACAAAACGCGCTGGCGTTTGATAATACTTATGCGTAAACAAGACCCGTTTTTTACGCTCTTCAGTAATGCGCATCGAAGCCATGATCACGTCGGCTTTTCTGGCTAACAAGGCTGGGATCAACCCATCCCAATCTTGTGACACCCACACACATTGAAAATTGGCTTCTTTGCATAACGCATCAGCAATTTCGATATCAAAGCCCGTTGGCTGCCCTTGTTCATTTTTATAATTAAACGGTGGATAGGTAAAATCGGAAGCCAAACGCACCACTTTTTGCTCTTGTGATTGAGCCGCTCCAGCGAACATCAGCATACACATAGAAGCGAGAGTCAGTATTTTTTTCATCATAAGTCCTTTTATTTTTTCATTATTCTGCAAGCAAAATTTAAACCCGCGTATCAAATCACACGAAGGTTAATTCTATGTATTAATAATTCTGTAAAACGCGTAACACGGTATCCATGCTCTCTGCTGAGCCAATGGAAATTCTCACGCACCCTTGCACACTTTCTTCATGGGCAGGGCTGCGAGCCACGACACCATGATCCAGCAAATATTGATAGAAATTGTCATTCCCCTTAAAACGAATCAACACAAAATTGGTGCTCGATGGGTAGATTTTATCGACTATCGACAATTGACTTACGGCATGGATAAACTCATCTCGAATAGCTATCAGTTGCGTGGTTTGTTGCTTCATTTGCGCCACGCCAGAAGCCGATAAAGCTTTTAACGCAATCTCAGCACTCGGGTCGGCGATGGGATAAGGGGCAACTAAACGCGCGACATAAGACATCACACTTGAATCAGCAATTAAAAAACCCACTCGAATGGCGGCTAACCCAAAGGCTTTTGATAAGGTTCGGATCACCACAAGGTGTGGATACTGCGCCATTAAATGCAATACACTCGTGTGTGGCGCAAATTCAATATAAGCTTCATCAACCACCACCAGAGCTTGTTGTTTGGTCGCTTCTAATAAAGTCACCACATCCTGCTGGTGTAACACATTACCGGTTGGATTATTCGGCGAGCACAAAAACACAATGCTGGTGTCCGGCAACTGCTTTGTTATTTCAGGTAAGTTCAATTGAAACGATTCGGTTAACGGAACAACCGCCGTAGTGATACCGATAGAATCGGCGCAAAACTCATACATTCCATAAGTAGGTGGGCACACCAGAATTTGGTCATTACCCGGCTGACAGAAAGTTCTCACTAACAGATCAATCGCTTCATCTGCACCGCGCACTGCCATGATTTCACTTTGGCAACCTAAGGTAGCTGCGCCATATTCACGATACGCTACCGCTAAATCGGTCGGTAAGTAATCTGGATAACGATGATAATGGGAATTGGCACCGTCTTGTCGTTCACCATATTGGCAACAAGTTTCTAATTCATTGGCATTAAGCCAAATTGTATTTTCCGTTTTGTCCATGTCACGAGCGATACGTCGAGCCGATTGATAAGGTATGAGTTTTTTTATCGAATCTGGAACCAACTTTTCTACCAATGCCGTCATGCCCTTTTCTCCAATCGAATACAATAATGAACTTAAACCAATTAAATGAATTTAAATTCAAGTTTTAAGCATAAATAATTTATTTCTTTATACTATATAAACAATGGTTGAAATAAAAAGCGAAATGAAATCATACTAGTCATGATAAAAAATCATAGCTAATGGATGAGATATGTACCAAAAACTTCCGTCAATGAAAGAACTGCATGCCTTTTTCGTCACTGCCGAAACACTGAACTTTACTGCCGCGGCCAATCGTTTGAATGTGACACAAGGAGCGGTCAGCCGCCAGATCCTGTCCCTTGAAAACCGGCTAGGAGTAACCTTATTCCATCGTCATGCTAGAGGGCTGAGTCTCACCGCTAAAGGAGCGGAATGGCTTCCCTTTGTCGAACAAACGCTGAGTTATCTGCAACGTTCAATCGAACACATTGCGCATGATAAGCAAAAAATAAAACTCAAAGCGCCCAGCTGCATTACAACTTGGTTATTACCCAAGCTGATGAACTTTCAACAAAATCATCCTGATGTCGATGTCGAACTCACTTCATCTATCAAACATAATGTGAATTTTTCCTCAGAGCCTTTCGATGCCGCGATTGGTTATGGCAACCTAGATGCTCTCCAAAACCAAGGTCATGATTTACGCTTTAGCAAACTATTTGATGAAGTCTTAACGCCAGTTTGTACGCCCAGTATGCTGAATGAACACGGCACTCTCGACACGTTAGCACAGCAAACTTGGCTCCATGCCACACCGGAACAGTCCGACTGGCGCTTATGGTTAAAAGCCTTGGCTCAGCAACAGCAAGACCCAAGTCTTGGGCAATTAAAAGGCAAAAAAAATCAACATTTCGCCACCTTGGATCTCTCTGTTAATGCTGCGATACATGGCTTCGGTCTTGCCATTGGTGACATCACCTTAGCCTCGCAAGACCTCAAACTAGGTCGTTTAGCAACACCTTATTCACTCCACGTCCCCTCAGGAAAAGCTTATTACTTTATTTGCCCTAATGCTTCACATAACCATAAAGGCAATCTTCTTAATATTGAGTATTTATTGACAGCCTTATTAGCCGATTAGTACAGATGATTGAGTGCAGACAGCCAGCGCCTTTGCTGGTGTTTTAAGCCCGCCACAATACACTGGGTAAGGCGAGCACAAACCACCAGCCCATTGAGAGCAACGCCGTGATCAGAATAAAACTGGAGACATTCACCGACCAATTAAACGCTGCCAGCATCCATTGTTGGTGAAATAAATTGCAATATAAAGACACAGCCCACAAGAGTGAAATCAATACACTCACCATCACCGCCCCTTTTAAAGCATTCTGAAAATCGGTACGACTTGGAATGCAATGAAAGCAAATCAACGAGGCGAATAATACGCTTAAAATGTAGCGTTGAGAGCTGAGTACTTGTTGTAAGAACCATTGGCAGGTCTCCCAAAAATAAGATAACGCCGCCCTACTCACCGTATACACATTCGCAACATCAACATCGAGCACAAATTGTGGTAAACGCGGGATCGCCATGTAATGGTAAAGAGCAACAATCACAGCAAAAGCACTGCCGAGCGGCGCTAACGCAATAAAAATCCCCCCAAGAGATTGATAGAAAGAACGTCGATTCCAATTATGTTCAACATACCCTAATCGACCATCTTTACCGACTTGAAACCAACAAATCTTATGAATTTTATGCCCAAAAATCAGCGCCATTATTGCATGAGAAGCTTCATGAATTGGGGTACCAATAACCGCTGAGAGGTAAAACAAAGATTTAGAAAGCGGATTGCCGAAGATCTTCGACACAAAAAGCCGGGTAAAAAGGTGATGAACACCAATCACAGCACTAATAACAGCAAGCAATACCCATAAACCAATCATAATATTCTTCAAATTGAGTCACGAAAGTCGCTATTCTAACGTAAAAGTACGATTCATGGGGGAGAGAAAAAGCGACCAGCCACTTTATCCGTAGCTTATTTTAACGGTACATCCTTGCAGCTGCGCATCGCTTTTATTAGTTTTGTTGGGTCGTTTTTTGAGTTTCGGGCGCTTATCTGTTGGCCTTGCGAGAGATTAAAACCAATCGTACTAATCATCATCAATAAACACATGCCCTTCCAATGAGTAAGGTTCGCTCAAATGTTCTTGATGTTGCATTGACTGGCCTCGAATGCTCTTCAGCTTTTTTTCAAGCTGGGTGGCTTGTTGATAATCACCTTCGGCATACGCAATATAAATTTGCTGCTCAAGATCCTCGATGCGGTCATTCACGGTCATCTTAACCTCCTCTCTAGCGACTACTCTACCTATATTTAGCCTACTTTGTTGCCTTGCTTGCAGAGTGTAGTCCAAACTGGTCAGCCTTGCTAAATAGGCTTTTTTCCACTATAACCAAAAGAAATAAACGGTATAACTGTCTACTTTTTGATCATTGTGAGACCATTGTGACTGTTCATATATAAGCCTTTGACCGAAATGATAATTAAAAACATACACAGAACTATCTAGCCATAAGCCATAAGCCATAAGCCATAAGCCATAAGCCATAAGCCATAAGCCATAAATTATCATTACTCACTTAACTTCATGTCGCTTGTTACTAAAAAGATCACTCACTAATGTCAAATTCATCACTCACTCCAAAAGCTTTCCGTAAAGTTGTGTTTACTTTTTTAATCCCCTTACCCATCATCTTAATGATTGGTTTTTACCTCAGTAAACTTAGTATTAAAAAGGAATTACAATACATTGCAAACTCGTCGATTCATCATATCGAAAAGTTAATTAATGAGCTGCGAGACGAAAATAAACAAGCACTTTATGACGCAGAAAATTGTCAGCAAATTCAAAAAGATCTTTTGTTTGAAACCTTTTTAAGAGAAATGCTCCTCGTCGAAGAGGGTAAAATTGTTTGCTCATCTAAACGCCTAACCATAGATTCCACACTCGCAAATATTTTACTGCCGAATCACATTCTCCATTCAGGTGAGTACCTATATGCTCTGCCGAAACCCTCCACACAAAGACGAAATTTATTTGTCGTTGATCAAGATATAAAGGCGTACCAGCGTTCGGCTATCTCGATCATCGATCATAACTATCTCGATGTGGCATTAGGACTCAGAGATGATGACCGTTTATCAGCATCACATTTAACCGTTACCGGCATCACTTATCCAGAAATTGATAGTCGTGTAGACCATTCTTATGCCGTGACCGCCGACTCAAAAGATCTCAATGTCAATATCACCGTTGAGCCTAGTGACAAACTTATCAAAGAGAAGCGTGCGATTTATATGCTCGGTGGTGTGCCTATTTCCTTTTTTCTTTCCATCATTTTGTACCTAATTAACTTTTGGATAAAAGGAAGAAGTTCACTGATTGAAGATATCAAGAAAGCCTTAAAAAATGATGAAATGTTTGTGGTTTACCAACCTTTGGTCGACAGCCAATCACAAAAGATTCATTCCGTTGAAACATTAATTCGTTGGAATCACTCACGAAATGGCATGATCCAACCGGATATTTTTATTCCACTCGCTGAGCAGCATGGGTTAATTAACGATGTTACGGATTTTGTCTTAAATAAAGCCTTAAGTGATTGGAAAGATTACATTGTCCCACACAGTAACTTTCATGTCGGGATCAACATTCCGCCACAATATCTGTCTAAACCAAACTGTGTTAAAAATTTACATGATATTGCCCAACAATTTGCCCAACGTAATATTCATTTGTGTATTGAAATTACCGAAAGGCAATTGTTAAATGCGCAAGACAGAGAAGTGCTAACTGACATCAGAAAGTTGGGCATTACTGTTGCCATTGATGACTTCGGTACTGGCTATACCTCCTTGTCAGTTTTGCAAGACACCGACTTCGACTATTTGAAAATCGACCGCTGTTTTACTAATACTATCGGAGTTGAATCAATCAATGCGCCAGTGCTCAATAATATAATTAAACTGGCCCATGACCTGAATACTCAAATTACTGCAGAAGGTGTCGAAACCCCACAACAAGCGGAATATCTCAAAAACCAAGGCGTTGAACTGCTGCAAGGGTTTTATTTTTATAACCCTATGTTGATTGACGAGCTACTTGAACAACTTCAATATACTGCACTGACAGATAATTAATGAATTATAGGAATAGATTAAATTCCTAGCTTTTGCTAATCCTACCTAAAGCGCGGTGCTATAGTGACGCATCTTCTTTCATCCTTTAGGTAAATAACAAGCAAATGGAACTTTCTTTTGAGATCATGGCATTATTGGTGGCAGTGGCCACATTGGCGGGCTTCATTGATGCCATGGCTGGCGGCGGCGGTTTATTAACTGTCCCGGCCCTGCTCGCCGCCGGCATCCCTCCTGCTCAGGCTCTCGCTACCAATAAATTACAAAGCTCTTTTGGTAGCTTTTCGGCCAGTTTATATTTCATTCGTAGTGGTACGGTGCAATTAAAATCCATGTGGTTAGCCATCACATGCACCTTTATTGGCTCAGCATTAGGAGCAGAAGCGGTTCAGTTTATAAAACCTGATGTCTTGATGAGTATTATTCCGATCATTTTGATTGCCATCTCAAGCTACTTTTTATTTTCCAGCTCTGTGGCCCCACAACCGGATGAAAAAGCTAAGCTCTCAGATGCCGCCTTTGCTTTTCTCATTGGCACCAGCGTCGGCTTTTATGATGGTTTCTTAGGCCCTGGAACCGGCTCTATTTTTGCCGTTTGCTTTGTGGCTATTGGCCGCTGTAGCTTAGTCATCGCCACCGCCAAAACCAAAATATTGAATTTCACTTCCAACATTGCAGCCTTGGCATTCTTTATCTTAGCTGGGCTGCCAATTTGGAGCCTTGGATTAATGATGGCAGTGGGCAATTTTGTGGGCGCACGGCTAGGAGCCAAAGTGGTGCTAGGCAATGGTCAAAAAATTGTCCGTCCATTAGTGATTATTATGTCGATGACCATGGCAACTAAGCTTCTGTGGGAACAGCACCAGCAATGGCTGTTATCAATCTTTTAACTCGCTCATTACGATAAATATTGGGCCGACAACAAAGATGTACCGGGCGAAATAAGGGTTGCAACTCGGCAAACCGAAAGCAGTATTTCGCCTCAATTTTTAGTGTTTTCACAATCGATAATGGCACTAAGGCTGGAGCGACACCGGCTAAAGCCAATTGCGCCGTAGCTGTATAAGAATCCATTTCCATTAAAGGCTCTATCCCTAATTGACTGAGAATGTCTAATTGATAACGGTTGGCAGGGTTGGTTAAATCGTTAGTTAATAAATATTGAGGCAATTGCGATAACGGCTGTTGGCTGACCAAAACAAACGGCTCTTCACATAGACGTAATGCCTTCAAACCATGTTGACGCGGTAAGTCACCAGCACAAAACCCTAACGTGGCCTGCCCTGATTGCACCCGCTCAACAATACGAGGCGTATGATGGGTGCTGATTCGGATTGCGGAATCAATTTGAAAATATTGCCCCATCATGTCCGAAAGATAGCCAGCCACTAACGTCTCAGAACAATCCAAACGTATTACGGTCTGATCTTGCAGGTCATGCTGTTCATAAATCTGCCCTTGCAGCTCATGAAAGGTCGGGGCCACATTCGCAATCAACTCTTTGGCCGCAGGGGTTAAACGAACATGACGCCCATCCGGCACAATTAACTTTTTACCCAGTTTTTTTTCTAATAAAGCAATGCGTTTACTGACCGCGGATTGGCTAATATATAATTGGCTGCCCACTCGACTCATGGTTTTTTCGCGTTCAAGCATCAATAACGTTTCAATTCCTTCTAACAACATGACAATCCATTCTAATTAGGAATAGGTATCTCTAGGCTATCGGAAATGGGTTTGTTCTACGAGTGTTTATCGCAATAAATATCGATTAAAGGCAACTGTCGATACGGATCATTACGGAATCTGGCCGCCAGTATTCAAATTCACAATCCATGAGTTGACCGTCTTGTTTATAGTTAATACGACAAATTTTTAAAATCGGCTGCCCTTCGGTAAGACCAAGATAGGTCGCCACATGCTTTGGCGCAGCCGTTGGGATCACCTCAAAACAAGAACGCTGAGTGGTGTAACCATAATGTTCGATAAATAAGTGCGTTAAAGAGGTGGCCAAATTATGCCGCAAGATATTGGGAAAGAGCGCCACACTTAGACAGTTTTCCACAAATAAGACCGCGCGCTCATCAATGTATCTGACTCGTTCAATAATATGAATCGGTTGCAATGAATCAATTGCCAACGCTTGTGCATATTCGCCATGCGCAATCTCTGTCTTCACATTCACAAGCTCAGTGCGAGCCTGACGTTGTTGATCGGTGATCATTTTTTCAAAATGGCTGCGAGACAAAGGGTTATAACGTACCCGAGGAGGGGAAACAAACCAACCTTTACGCCCTTCACGATAAATCAGTCCCTCGGTTTCTAACGAAATCAACACCTCTTTAATGGTGATTCGAGTGGTGTTGAATAAGTCGCTTAACTCACGCTCCGAAGGCAATTTACTGCGATAACTCATCGCGCCAGAAACGATCCTTTCTTTTAACCTAGTTCTAATTTGTCGCAAACGAGTGGTGGGTTTATCCATCGAGTATCCTACATGCTCTTTATGTTGGCTTTTTTTATTAGCTTCTTTCGTACTTGGTGCCAGTGCCGAGATCATCCTGACCTAGTCCACGGCTGTCGTTCCTAATCTAAAGCGCTTTTATAACAACTCGATGACAATCAAACTGCCTTTTCACTAGACATTATCACCGTCATGGTTCTGCCATTAAAGCGACTTAAAACTGCAAGATAACTGAATTTAAAGCGTCATATTGGCTCTCTAGGATAGTGCGTGAACTTACTGACCTAGTCCAAAGGAAGCGACTTATATGAAACGTTTGTTATTAAGCACCACCTTAATCACGACCTTATTCTCTATTTCTACGTTTGCTCAAGAGACCAACACTCAAGCATTGGTGACGGCAGCGCAAAAAGAAGGGGCGGTCTATAGTGTCGGAATGCCAGATTCGTGGGCAAACTGGAAAGGCACCTGGGCTGATATGTCTAGCCACTATGGTATTAAGCATCAAGATACCGACATGAGCTCGGCGCAAGAAATTGCCAAATTTGCCGCTGAAAAAAATAATGCCACAGCAGATATTGGCGATGTGGGTTTTGCCTTTGCTCGTGTTGCTGTCCAAAAAGGCGTCACTCAGCCTTACAAACCAACCACTTGGGAGAGCATCCCTGACTGGGCAAAAGATAAAGACGGTCATTGGGCGCTCGCTTATACCGGTACTATTTCATTTATTTCCAATAATAATCTCGTCAAAAATCCGCCAAAATCTTGGAGTGACTTATTAAAAGGTGATTACAAGGTTACGGTTGGTGATGTAGGAGTGGCCGCCCAAGCAAATAATGCTGTCCTGGCAGCGGCTTATGCGATGGGAGGAAATGAAGCGAACCTGAAACCGGCGATCGATTTCTTCGGCAAATTAGCCAAACAAGGTCGTCTGTCATTTACCGACCCCAGTGTTGCGAACTTAGAAAAAGGAGAAATTGAAGTTGCGATCATGTGGGATTTCAATGCTCTGAATTACCGAGATCAAATTGACCGTAGTCGCTTTACTGTCAGCATCCCACAAGATGGTTCGGTGATTTCTGGTTACACCACCATCATTAATAAATTTGCTAAACATCCCAATGCCGCAAAGTTAACGCGTGAATATATCTTCAGCGATAAAGGACAAATCAACCTTGCCGAAGGATATGCGCGCCCAATTCGTAGTGATGTGACACTGCCTGCCGACATTCAAGCCAAACTCTTACCCAATTCGGAGTATGCCAATGTTCATCCAATTAAAGATTTTAATGCTTGGCAAAAATCGGCTAGTCAATTACCACGCCAATGGCAAGAAAACGTATTGATTAACCAACAATAATTAGGTGAAAGCCATGAATAACAAGGTCATCTTAATTATTCTTGATGGCCTCAATTACCAAGTAGCCCGTCAGTGTATGGGCTACTTACAAGGATTAATTGAGCATCAACAAGCCTCCTTTTTTAAATTAAGTTGTGAGTTGCCTTCTTTATCTCGGCCACTCTATGAATGTTTATTAACCGGAGTACGCCCCATTGACAGCGGCATCGTCCACAATCATATAGTGCGTCTATCTCATCATGACTCCATTTTTAGTCTCGCCAAGCAGCAAGGAAAAGTCACTGCAGCCTCGGCCTATCATTGGATGAGTGAGCTGTATAACCGAGCGCCCTTTGAGGCTGCGCGTGACCGAAATACTCATGATACCTCGCTCAACATTCAACATGGCCGTTTCTACCATTGGGACCATTACCCAGATGAAGCCGTGTTGTTAGATGCCAATGACTTGATTAAAGCTCATCAACCTGACTTTATGTTGATTCATCCGATGAACATTGACGATGCTGGGCATCAAAGCGGATTAGACTCAGCCCATTATCGTAATACGGCTCGTCAGGCGGATATTTTATTATCAAATTTTCTTCCTGATTGGCTTCACACTGGCTATCAAATCATGATCACCAGCGACCATGGCATGAATAATGATTTATCCCATGGTGGCACCTTGGCAGAAGAGCGAGAAGTCCCGCTGTTTTTACTCGGTCCAGCCTTTCAAGGGGATCAGGTAACCGAAAGCAATCCTTTTGCGATTGAAATAAACCAAACCGATCTTTGCGGTACCTTATGCCAAGTATTAGGGCTCAAACATGACAAACCTTATTGCGCGGCATTACTCAATCCAGAGTACCTCAGCGTCTCCAACTAACCTTCACATTCGGTAACATAATGAATTTCATGGCATTAAACAGAATGAATACTCAAGCATCGACCGTTTCAAAACGACAATCAAGCTCGCAAAGTGCGCTTTTTATGCAAACAGTACGCAAATTAAAACCTCTTGTTTGGTTATTGCCATTTATTTTGGTGTTCTATTTATTCCAAATTGCTCCAATGATGTGGGTCGTCATTAACAGCTTTTTAGATAATGGTCACTTTTCATTGCGGCATTATCACGAGGTATTAACCTCAAAGTTCATGCTACAAGGCTTTCGTAATAGCTTATCGGTGTCTATCTGGTCGAGTATTTTTGGGCTCGCGATTGCGACAGTACTGGTGTCCTCATTGCGTCATGTCGACAGCAAATTGCGCGATCTGATCGTCGCCATTACCAACATGTGCAGCAACTTTTCCGGCGTGCCTTTAGCCTTCGCCTTCATCATCATCTTAGGCACCAATGGCGCTATCACCTTATTTCTACGCCAGCATGGCTTAGTCGGAGACTTTAATCTTTATGGCGAGTCAGGGTTATTAGTGGTGTACATCTACTTTCAAATCCCATTGGCGGTGCTGCTGCACTACCCTGCTTTTGATCAACTCAAGCTAGATTGGAAAGAGGCCTCAGCACTACTGGGAGCCAACACTCTTCAATATTGGTTAAAAATAGGCTTACCGATCCTAGCTCCGGCTTTATTTGGCACCTTCATCATTTTAATTGCGAATGCCATTGGCGCTTATGCCACGGTCTACGCCTTAACTGGGGGCAATTACAATATGATCACCATCCGCATTGCGAGTTTGGTCTCCGGTGATTTGTTCCTTGAGCCGAACCTTGCCGCTGCGATCTCCGTATTGCTACTGACACTGTTAGCCTTTATTACGCTGATTAACCAATGGCTGATCACAAGGAGTTTCCATGCAAAACGCTAATTCAATGCCTTCACCAAGCGGAGTGTCTTCGAAGCTATCATCATCAACACTGCACAAAACCATTGTGTACACCATCGTCGCTATCATGTTGTTACCTATCATAGCCACACTAGTGTATTCCTTGGCCTCACAGTGGGGAGCCACCATCTTGCCGGATGGCTTTTCACTGAAATGGTATGTGCAATTGTTTAGCGATGAACGATTCATTGCCGCCTTTGGCCGCTCTATTCTGTTGTGCCTTGGCGCATTGATCTTTAGTTTAGCGCTCATTACCCCAATGATTTTAGTGGTGTTCTATTACTTCCCTAAACTAGATAAGGTCATGAATCTACTAATATTACTGCCCTTTTCTGTTCCACCCGTGGTCTCTTCAGTCGGTTTATTGCAACTCTACTCTGACAGCCATATTCGACTGGTTGGCACGCCTTGGATATTAGTGGGCACCTATTTCACCATTGCGCTGCCTTTCATGTACCGCTCGCTCGCCAATAACCTGCAAGCGATTCAATTGCATGATTTAATGGATGCCTCTCATTTACTCGGTGCAAGCAGTAGCAAAGCGTTTTTATTGGTGATCTTACCAAACTTAAAAAAAGGGTTACTGTCTTCGCTATTTATTTCGTTTTCCTTCTTATTAGGTGAGTTCGTATTTGCCAACATATTAGTCGGCACTCGCTTTGAAACACTGCAAATCTACCTTTACAACATGCGTCAAACCAGCGGTCACTTTACCTCTGCGTTAGTGATGACATATTTCTTCTTTATTCTGATTTTGACTTGGCTTGCCAGTCGTTTTAGCCAAGGGGCGTCCTCATGCAAATAAATACCGATCCACAATTCGTCAATGTCACCTCACTGAGTAAATCGTTCGGTCACAATATGGTGTTTGACAATATTGAGTTTTCTATCCAACAAGGTGAATTTATTACCTTACTCGGACCTAGTGGTTGTGGTAAATCCACCTTATTACGAAGCCTTGCAGGGTTAAATAATGTTGATGGCGGCCAGATTTATGTTGATGGTCAAGACATCACCCATCATATTCCTCAGCAACGAGGCATTGGGATGGTATTTCAATCTTATGCTTTATTTCCCAACATGACGGTCGAAGACAATATTGCCTTTGGCTTAAAAATGAAAAAGATCGCGAAACAGACCATTCAGCAAGAGGTCTCTAAAGTCATTGAATTGGTCGATTTACAAGGTCGTGAACAGCATTATCCGCATCAATTATCCGGCGGACAGAAGCAACGAGTGGCATTGGCAAGAGCTTTGGTCGTCAAACCTCGGATTTTATTATTAGATGAGCCATTATCTGCATTGGATGCCAAAATTCGTAAACGTCTGCGCCAACAGATCCGTGACATTCAAAAAGAGCTCAACTTAACCACGATTTTTGTCACACACGATCAAGAAGAAGCGATGATCATGTCTGATCGCATCTTTGTTATGAACAAAGGCAGCATTGTTCAACAAGGCACGCCAGAGCATATCTATACTCAACCGGCCAACGAATTTGTTGCTGCATTTATGGGTCACTACAACCTGATTAATGCCGAGCAAGCCCAGCAGCTCTTTCACATTCAAACCGAACATAAAGTGGCCATTCGACCTGAATCTATCTATGTTCAAGAATCTGGTCGACATTATGATGATCACATTTCCTCACCTCATGAAGCCACCATTAAAAGCCACCAGCTACTGGGCAATGTGATTCGTTATCAAGTGGAATTAAATGCTTGTCAGGCGTGTTCATTGACCGTCGATCTATTAAATCGTTCGTCAGAAAGGCTACTCGAAGCTGGTCATCAACTGCAATTGCGGTTTAATCTTAATGAAATTCAACCCGTGGGAGCCTAACAATGGATCAGCCATTATACGTATTTGATATGGATGAAACCCTCATTAACGCTGATTGCGCCATGCTGTGGCATCAATTTTTGGTGGAACGCCATATCGCAACCGATCCTAATTTTCTCACTGAAGACCAACGCTTAATGGCCCTGTATGCCAAAGGTGAGTTAGATATGGCGGATTATTTAACTTTTTCTATTGAGCCCATTCGTCATTTATCAGTAGAGCAGGTGAACCAATTAGCTGATCAATGCGTGGTTGAAAAAATCCTGCCACGGTTATTCCCTCAAGCTAAACAGTTAATTGAAAAGCTCCACCAACAAACTTGCACTATGTTAATCATCTCCGCTTCGGTCAGTTTTCTGGTGCAAGCCGTCGCCAAAAAGATTGGAATCAAACAGGCCATTGGCATCGATTTAGTCACAAAAAATAACCGCTATACGCCTGAAATATTAGGCACACCCAGCTACCAACAAGGTAAGGTCATACGCCTACAACAATGGTGTGAACAACATCAAGAACGCTTTTCAGAAGTGCATTTTTATACCGACTCGATCAACGATTTGCCTTTGTGTGAATTTGCGGATCAGGCTTATCTGATTAATCCTTGCCCTCGTTTGCTTAAACACGCGCAAAATAAATCGTGGCAGATACTCGCTTGGGGGGCAACTATTTAACTTCAGCGGTGGGTAAAAGCATCACGCCACTAAAACAAAATCAGCACGGAATAAAACAGACTACGTTAAACGACACAAAAAAATGGCAGAGAACATTGAACTGACCCCCAATAGTTGGACACCAACATTGGGGGTTATTTTATGTCTAAGTACATCAGAGAATTAAAGCTGTGCATTGCTCAGCGTTGCCTTGATGGCGAATCATCGACATCTCTTGCAAAAGAGTTATCTATTCCTGCGAACCAAATTCGTTATTGGACTTCTGTTTACAGGATCCATGGTTCATCTTCATTTTTACCTCTTGATTATGAAAATTCCGCAGATTTTAAATTCTCGGTATTAAAATCAATGTGGGAAAATAACTGGTCTATAAGCCAAGCGAGTGCTGAATTCAATTTTTCTTCTAACGGGACTATTTCTGTTTGGTTAAAGCTTTATAATCAGTCGGGATTCCAAGGCTTACATTCCCGACCTAAAGGCAGACCATCTATGAAAACTCAATCAAATAAGCGTCCGACTAAACCTGATGAAGACATGTCACTTGATGAACTCAGAGAGGAACTGGCTTATTTGAGAGCGGAGAATGCTGTTCTAAAAAAGTTAGAGGAGCTGGACAAGTTAAAACGTCAAGCAGCAAAGAAAAAGCGTTGACTGTTCAAGCTCTAAAACACCAACACAAAATCCAGCATTTATTGCAATCCATTGGATTGCCCAAGAGTGTGTATTACTACCAATGCCAAGTGTTGAGCACTCCCGAGCCTTACGCGAATGAGATAGCGAGTATTGAAAGAATATTTCATAAGCATAAAGGTCGATATGGTTATCGACGCATTCATTATGCTTTACGTAGAGAAGGCATCTACTTAAATCATAAAACGGTTCAGCGCTTAATGGCAAAACTAGGGCTAAAATCGACCGTAAGACCGAAGAAATATCGTTCTTATAAAGGTGCGATTGGGCGTATTGCCCCGAATATTCTGAAGCGAGACTTTAAATCGACGAAACCAAATGAAAAATGGGTGACCGATGTGACGGAATTTAAAGTGGCAGGTGAAAAAGTCTATTTATCTCCTATCATCGATTTATTTAATCAAGAAGTCGTTAGTCATACTGTAGCGAGCTCACCTAAATTACATCTCGTGACCGAGATGCTAGAGAAAGCGACGAGTAAGTTAAGTCAAGCGTCCTCGTTAACTTTACATAGTGACCAAGGGTGGCAATACCAACACCGTGATTATCGTAACAAGCTAAAAGAGAAAAGAATAAATCAGAGTATGTCGAGAAAAGGAAACTGTCTTGATAATGCTGTGGCTGAAAACTTCTTCGCACTTTTAAAAACAGAAATGTACCATGGTTACCACTTTGACAGTGCTGAGCAACTTATGGCATGCATTGATGAATATATTGATTATTACAATAACGATCGGATTAAGGTGAAATTAAAAGGCCTAACTCCGGTAGAATACCGAAATCAGGCCTTAGAAGCCGCATAACAGAAATGTCCAACTTTAAGGGGTCACTTCACATGCGCTCTCTGCCCGTTTAATCGCCAATACATGATTATTTAAGCAAATGGTTATTTAAGCGATACCATTTTCTTTAAGCAATGCCACATTCTTGTTTGATCACCTCAACCAAGCGATCGACTGCAATCACTAACTCTTCTGAGGTTGCATTCGTGAAATTCAAACGCAGCGCCGGCGTTACTTTCTCGCCTTGCTTATAAAATACGGAACTCGGCACCACTGCCACTTTATGAGTTAGCGCTTGTTTCGCCAAAGCAAAATCATCGCACGGCGGCAAAGTTAACCAAATAAACATCCCACCTTCGACCGGATTACTATGACAACCTTGTGGCAATTTAGCTTGTAATTGCTCGGCTAAGCTGGTGTAGCGCTCTTGATAAAGCGCTCGCAAAGTAGCTAGGTGCGCTGGGAACTCATCATGAGTTAAGAGATCCAGTAACACCGCTTGCATCGGAATGCTTGAGTGCAAATCAGCGCTTTGTTTCACTTTAACCAAAGGCGCAATCCAGTTGGCTTTACCACTTACCACCCCAATACGCATTCCCGGTGTTGCGATCTTGGAAAAAGAACGTAACACCAACGCGTGTTCAGGGCAAAAGCTCGACACTAAAGGCAATAATTCCCCACTAAATCGCAGCTCACGATACGGCACATCTTCCACTAACGTCACTTGATATTGCTGACAAAGTTGCGCAACTTTTTGCCGAACCGGCACACTCCAGGTCACTCCGGTTGGATTATGAAAATCCGGTACCGCGTAAAATAGTTTCGGGGCTTGTTCAGCAAAACACGCCTCTAATTCAGCTAAGTTAGGGCCGTCCGCTTGTTGAGAAACACTTAAAATATTCGCTTGTGCTAAACCAAAAACTTGTAGCGCGCCTAAATAACTTGGGGCTTCCATCACCACTTTGTCATTCGGGTTCACATAGGCTCGAGCAATCAAATCTAAGGCTTGCTGGGAGCCAGTACACACCAAAGAGTCATGATGTTCAGGTAACTGAAATTGAGTGCGGAAATAATCAAGTAATGGACCGTAACCTGCGGTTTGACCATATTGAAACAAGTCTGGGCGTTGCGCTAAAGAGGCTAAAGACGAAGCCATTAATTTAACTGGAAAGTGCTGACCATCAGGCAAACCACCCGCTAATGAGATCACCCCTTCAGATTGGGCATCTTTTAAAATTTCACGAATATAAGAAGGTTGGATTTGTTTGAGGGCGTGCGTTAATTCCATGTTTCAGCTCAATAATAAATGAATAAGTGATTTTCATTGTACGCCTTCTTTACTTCTGGGCAATATACTTGATACAAAATTATCCCAAACAAAAAAGGCCCAATCTCTTTATTGGGCGCTCTTTATTATCGTAGTTTTAGTGCCATTTTATTGCCGCTTTATTGATACTTTTTAGCCAATAGATTATCGAAACCGAAACGACCAGCCCCTGACGCTAACAACGACATGGCCATGGCTAATAACGCCAATCCAAACTCATAACCCCCATTGGCTAAGAACAATCCATTATCAATATGCACCGATAAAATAGCTACCAGCATCGTAAACGCGACCACTAAAGCCGATGGCCGAGTCAGTAAGCCAAGCAATAAGAATAAGCCACCAAAAAACTCTCCCGACCCTGCTAATAACGCCATCAAGACTCCCGGCTCTAGGCCAAGTGACGACATAAATTGACCCGTGCCTTGTAGGCCGCCGCCGCCAAACCAACCAAATAATTTTTGTGCGCCATGAGCCATTAATATAATGCCTAATGGGATGCGTAAAATGAAAGGAGCATAGCTAGGGGATGATTTTAAAACTTGTTGAATTACGGACATAAATATTTCCTTATGTGTTCATAAACGAATGTTGAAATTTATAGGTGAAACGAGGCTGTATCGTTGAACCAAGACTGGCTCTTTTCACAAAGTCACAGTGATAAACACTAAATCACAGCAAGAAACACCAAACTACAGTGAGAAACACAGAATCAGTGCCATACATACGACTCCATCGAGAGCGCATGATGTTGGACCCCGCCTTTTAATATCGTCAATTGATCACGAGGCTGGCTTGCCCCTAGTGCCATCAATAACGGTAAATAGTGCTCATGCGTGGGATGGGCCCGAGCAAAATCTTCTTGTAATGTCGCTACCTTGAGCAGCGCTTGCACATCTCGATTCACGATTTGCTCACGTATCCATTGTTCCAATTTCACAACATAATCCGCCGCCTGCTGAGAACCTGGAATCACATCACGCAAATTATGAGTAAGCGAGCCCGAACCGATGACAGCGACTCCCTGTTCGCGTAACTGGCTTAATGTTTGTCCTAATCGATACACGTCTTCCTCGCTGGAATAGCGATTAAGCGAAACTTGAATCACAGGAATATCAGCCTTCGGGACTAAGTGCAGCAATGGCACCCATGCCCCATGATCTAAGCCACGTTGAGATTGCAATTGCGCTTGATAGCCAGACTGCAGTAACTGTTGCTCGATTGCCTTAGCTAAACTCGGTTGACCGGAAGCGGGATAACTCAATTGATATAAGGCTGCAGGAAAACCACCAAAATCATGAATCGTTTGAGGAGCTTCATCATAAGTCACGCCGGTATAGCCATCCGTTACCCAATGAGCAGACACCACCACAATCGCTTGTACTCCAGAAAACTCAGGCTGTTGCTGTTGTAATAACTCACGGGCTAAACTCGCTTCAATGGCAAACATTGGAGAGCCGTGTCCAACAAACATAACGGGGGCCAATTTCATACTCACTCCTCATTCAAACCGGTCAATACAGGGTATTACTTTGCTTAAATCGACCTTGTGTGTTGATGACATTAAGTGTGTATCTATTGTTTATATTTGACAATACGACTAATAATGAACACATTGTTTAGAAATATTTAACAGCTTAATCATTTTGAATCGTCTGTACTTTTTCAGTATGAGATAGCAGATTGTGAGATAGCGAACTGTGAGATAACAAATCTCGGGATAACAAATCTCGGGATAACAAAGGAACATCAGTGTGGATAAATTGAATTTGATGAATAGTTTTGTGCACATCGCAGAAAAAGGCTCTTATACCGCTGCGGCGCATCATTTGGGTAAGACCAAAGCCTTAATGAGCACCCATGTGTCACAGCTCGAGAGCATTTTAGAAGTGAGGCTCATTCACCGTTCAACGCGCGGATTACAGTTAACCGATGCCGGGCGAGCCTATTATGAACAAGCCAAAAGAATATTAGACGATATTTCCATGGTCGAAATTGGAATGAAAAGCGATCAAAAACAAATTGCCGGTCGCCTTCGTATTAGCGCCCCAACTACGTTTGGTGAGTGCGTGCTTATGCCATTTATTGCTGAGTTTACCCAGCAACATCCTGAGTTGGCGATCGATGTGGTGCTAAATGATCGTTTTGTTGATTTGGTCTCTGAAGGGTTCGATATTGCCATACGTATTGGACACCTTCAAGATTCTGATTTAATTGCCGTTTCAATTGGCTATATGACCTTGAAAGCTTGTGCATCACCTGCATTTATTGAGCAATATGGGCAACCTAATCACCCTAGCGAGCTGGCCCAGTTACCCGCCGTGTTTGACAGCAACCATAAAGGCCCAAAACTAAGACAATGCTTTAAACAGGGCGAAACCGTGAGTTTTTCCATTCAGGCAACGATTTCAGTCAATAATGCTTTGGCCTCGGCAACCTTAGCCGCACACGTCCCAGTTTTAACCATTAGCCCTGATTTTGCCGTTGATCCTTATATACAATCTCAACAATTAGTCCCGTTATTGGCCGATTACGATTTTGGGGCATACCCAGTAAATGCAGTTTACAGCCACCGTAAATACCTTCAACAAAAGGTCAATGTATTTAATCAAGCCTTAAAAGCATACATGAGTCGTTCTTGCCCTCGTCAAGATTCGTAATTCTTCGATGTTTTAATTAAAATAAACGTTGAACTTAAAGCAATCTAGCCAGCGCTTTCACCGACCTAACACTGAGATTTCAATGAGCAACTCTCATCTTCTGATCATTACGCTCCCTTCACTCATTCATCGAATTGGTGGAGAGCCCTGCCAACATGCAAAAAGCCTTGCGCATTCAATGCATTGTCAATTAAAGCGTATTCGTCGCTCTCGACATTGGCAGATCACCGGTATTCCAGAAGATTTACACGCCTTTCAAGAGGTGTTGCAACAAGAGCCGAACCCCAAGTTTCATTATCTCATTACGAAACTGCAACAAGGGTTAGCCCAAGCAAGCCCTGAACCTGACTCAAAAGCCAAGCAATTAGCCACCCTAATTGAGCAGCAACCTGATATCACGTTAAGTGAATTGATGGAAAAAACGAAATGTACGCTGAGCGAGGCAAGAATAATCAGAGGGCAAGTAGAAGCCAGTCAATTTTAAGCTTCTACGCATGCTCTCCTAATTCGATTAATTACCCTAGCCTAGGATTAAAGCGTGGTAATCACTTGCTCCATCGCAAGTCGTGCTTTAGGTAAGCCATGATTATAATCTTCACTCTCTTTGTGATAACCGATTGCCAAGGCAACTTCACACACATGACCGTCTAATTCTTGCTTAAACTCTTCACCAATCAATTGTGAATCCACACCTTCCATTGGGGTAGAGTCAATACCTAAACGCGCCAATGTATGCAGCAGATTACCTAATGCGATGTACATTTGCGCCTTGGTCCAGTGGCCATTAAACCCAGTTTCATCGGTATTGGCTTCCGCAAAGGCATAAGCCCCCATAAAGGCTTCATACATATCTGCAGGTAAATGGCCTGAGGTCACCTCTGCATCCACGCGTTTAGCAAACTTTTCTTTTGTAAAATTAGGATCATAAGCCAGTAAAATCGTGTGTGACGCCGCTTTGGCATGAGGTTGATTAAATTGATGCAGATTAGCAAAAGTATCATGAAAGCGTTGTTTCGCCTCATCACTTTCTAGCACGATAAATTTCCATGGCTGAGAATTGATCGATGAGGCCGACAAACGAATCGCTTCTTTAATGATCGACATGTCTTGCTCAGAAATGCGCTTGTCCGCGTCGTACTTTTTGGCTGTATAACGCTTGTTTAAATCTGTAATAATTTGATGAGACATTGTATACCCTTAAATTCGATTAGATATGGTCCATTTAGCTCACTCGTTAGAAACGAACCTTGGAAATGCTCATATCATATCAGCCAATTTAAAATTGATAATAACCTTAAATAAATAATCAGTTTATAGATTTTGTTGAAAATAAAACTTCACTGCAAAAACACGAGCCAGCCTTACCCATTGAAGTATGACCTATTCCAACACGCCGATTGGTTAAAATATTCGATATAAAAATCGATAAAAGCCCTTACCTTTAAAGCCATCAAACGAGAGCTTGGGTATACTGCCCAAACATTCGAGTCACTCGCCAGAGGATAGTCGGCTAACACTTCCACTAACTCACCGCGTTGTAGTTGCTGATACACACTCCAAATAGAGTTAATGGATAAGCCTAAACCTTCAATGGTGGCATCTCGCATGGCATCACCATTATCACAACGAAAGCGACCGGCGGTTTTAATGTTGACGACACCACTTTCGGTCTTAAATCCCCAGTGTTCTAAACCCGTTAAATTAATACATTGATGGTCAATCAGTTCTTGAGGATTTTGGGGCGCGCCAAATTGTTCAATATACGCAGGGGCCGCCGTCACAATCCGGCGATCTGAAGCTAATTTTCGAGCAATCAATGATGAATCTTTCAACTCAGCGATTCGGATTGCTACATCAAATCCTCCTTCCACCATGTCAATAATCGAATCTGAAAAACGAAAATCCACCGTTAATTCAGGGTACAAACGCATAAACTCTGAGAGTGCAGGCATAAGATGCAAACGACCAAATGAGGCCGGAGCCGTCACCCTTAATGTACCGGTTGGTTGAGTATGCCCCACCCCAATCGCCCCTTTCGCCGCCTCCACCGATGACAACACCTCTTCAGCATAAGGTAGAAAGGTTTGACCTTCCGAAGTCAGTGACACTTTACGCGTGGTACGATGAACCAAACGCACACCTAATAGCTCTTCCAATTTAAGGATATAAGAACTGGCTACTGCGGGCGATAACCCCAGCTCATGACCGGCTTGACTAATTGTTTGACTGGTAGCCAGCCGGACAAATAACTTTAGATGTTCGATATTCATGGTATTCCATTTCAATTGAGGCTACGTACGATATTACCCAAGACCGTGCCAAGATGTCGTCTATTTCGTCTTTGTTTATTCTACTTTTTATCTATTCTACTTCAGGGTCTTCGTCTTTTAGTTATTTAGCTTCTAGTTATTCAACTTCTTGGCTATGCAATGTTTCTGTCTATCCAATAAAAACATGGCTTCACTCTCTGTTTAGCCCCAATTCACTCAATAGCCATTGCATTTCAAGCAGTAAAACTTACACTGTTGCCTGTTATTTTCTCATAATAGTGGATTCGAATGACCATCAACATCCGCCAATATACTCACCATGACGCTCACCATTTGCGACAACTGTTTTTTCATACCGTGCGACAAGTTAACGCTAAAGATTACACACTAGCGCAACTCGAAGCTTGGGCACCGGATGAATATGACCAAAGTACTTGGGCGCAACACATGGCAAATTTGCAGCCCTTTATCGCCGAAATAGACGGTAAAATTGTAGGTTATGCAGACTTGCAACCTGACGGGCTGATCGACCATTTCTTTTGCCATTATCAGTATCAAGGTTGTGGGATAGGTCGTGCGCTGATGCAGTCAATTGTCGCACGTGCTGAGCAACAACATATCCATACCCTATATTCGCATGTCAGCCAAACCGCAAAACCTTTTTTTGAGCACTTTGGATTTGAAACGCAGCAAGAACAATCTGTGGCATTAAGAGGCCAACAGCTCCGTAATTTTAAAATGACACTCAATCTTTCGGGCAATTAAAAACTAATCAGCGACTGAGACCATCAATAACTCTTTACGTTGTCGCTAATATTGATATCGATCTGATGGCAATCATACTTATCTACTCCATTCAAAAAACATAAAGCCCCCAAAGTAGTTTATTCACTCTGGGGGCTTAAATTTATAGGCTTACAAGCTTAAGGTATTGCTAGCAATGACGGGCTATTGTTCGCGTTTATGCTTAGGCACGTAATTTAAGATCGAAGTCGGCACTGGCTTTCTGGGTTCGAACCCTTCAACCACTCGGCGTTCGATTAAATGTCCTAAGCGACTTTCAATCATACATAAGTTTTTAAAGTCATCTTTTGAAAGCAAGGATACCGCTTCACCTTGCGCACCAGCACGGCCAGTACGACCAATGCGGTGAACATAATCATCGGCTGGATAAGGTAAATCGTAGTTGATCACACAAGGCAGATCATCAATATCAATCCCCCGCGCTGCAACCCCTGTCGCTACTAAGTATTTCACTTTACCTTGCTTAAACTCGTCCAATACTCGTGCACGTGAAGCTTGGTTACGGCCACTGTGGATCGCTTCGGCTGCAATGCCACGTTTTTCTAACTGAGCCACTAATTTAGCCGCGCCATGTCGAGTTTCGATAAAGATAAGCACTTGTGGCCAAGGGTTTTCATTAAGTAAATGAGCCAAGAGAGACGATTTCATGTCTTTATCTACGGTCACTAACCACTGACTAATATTCGATTTTGACGCGCTGTGCTTAGCAATACTGATTTCTTCAGCTTCATCAATCGCTGTACGTGCTAATTCACGCACAGGGTTAGATAAGGTGGCAGAAAACAATAGGTTTTGAATGTTCTCCGGCAAGCGAGCGAGGATCTTATTGATGTCTTCAATAAAGCCCATGTCGAGCATACGGTCGGCTTCATCCAGAACTAACGTTTCCACTTCTTCAAAATGCACCGCGTGTTGACCATACAAGTCAATCAAACGCCCTGGAGTCGCCACCAAGATGTCAACACCCTCAATCAAGGCTTGTTTCTGTGGCGCGTAATCAACCCCACCGAACATGGCCATTGATTTAAGATTCAAATGCTTACCATAAGCTTTGATATTTTCATCAACTTGAATAGCAAGTTCGCGAGTAGGGACTAAAATTAAGGCTCGAATACGTTTTTTACGTTGAGTTTGCCCTTGGCTCAATTGCTGCAAAATCGGCAACACAAAGCTGGCGGTTTTACCCGTACCCGTTTGCGCCGCAGCAATTAAGTTTTTGCCATTAAGAATAATTGGAATGGCTTTTTGCTGAATAGTCGTTGGTTTTTCATAACCTTGCTCAGCCAATGCTTGCAAGATTAAAGGGCTTAAACCCAGTTTGGAAAATGACATTGTATTTCTCAAAATGTGAAATAGATGGCGCATTGTAACGAATTCAGCACCATGTCTGTAATAAATAATCCAAATAATGGAGCCACATTCATTTAACCTTTAAATTTACAAGGTAATATCTATGAATATTATCGGTAATTCCGATTAGTCAGCTTGAGGAAATTCGCGTAAATTTTCAACCAACAAATCAAACTATTATCACACTTCACAAGGAGACGGTTTATGTCTAGTGAGTCTAAATGTCCTTTTCACAACAGTGGAAATACTGCTGCAACAGGTACACAAAATAAAGATTGGTGGCCAAACCAACTGGATCTATCCATTCTGCATCAACAAGACCAAAAATCTGATCCTATGGACCCAGATTTTGACTATGAAAAAGAATTCTTAAGCCTTGATTTAAAAGCGGTTAAAAAAGATTTACATGATTTAATGACCAATTCTCAAGATTGGTGGCCTGCTGACTTCGGCCATTACGGTCCATTATTCATTCGTATGGCATGGCACAGTGCGGGTACTTACCGCGTACAAGATGGTCGCGGCGGCGGCGGTACAGGTCAACAGCGTTTTGCGCCTCTAAACAGCTGGCCAGATAACGTTAACCTTGATAAAGCTCGTCGTCTAATTTGGCCTATCAAGCAAAAATACGGCAAAAAAATCTCTTGGGCTGACTTGTTTATCCTAACTGGTAACGTCGCACTAGAATCAATGGGCTTTAAAACCTTTGGCTTTGCTGGCGGTCGTAAAGATGTTTGGGAACCAGAGCAAGACGTATACTGGGGCCAAGAAACTACATGGCTTGAAGATAACAAACGCTATACAGGTGAACGTGATCTAGAAAATCCATTAGCGGCCGTTGAGATGGGCTTAATCTACGTTAACCCAGAAGGTCCAGGTGGTAAGCCAGACCCTCTACTTGCAGCAAAAGACATCCGTGACACCTTTGCACGTATGGCAATGAATGACGAAGAAACCGTTGCACTTATCGCGGGTGGTCACACCTTTGGTAAAACACACGGTGCTGGCGATGCCGCAAACGTAGGTGCCGATCCAGAAGCGTCAGATCTTGAAGCACAAGGTTTAGGTTGGGCGAACAAATTCGGTACAGGTAAAGGTGGCGATACCATCGGTTCTGGCCTTGAAGTTACTTGGACACAAACCCCAACCAAATGGAGCTACTACTTCCTAGATAACCTATTCAAATACGAATGGGATCTAGTGAAAAGCCCAGCGGGTGCATGGCAATGGGTAGCGAAAACAGATGACAACAGTGTTCCTGATGCGCATGACGCTTCGAAAAAACACAAGCCAACCATGTTGACTACGGACTTATCACTACGTTTCGATCCTGAGTATGAAAAAATCTCTCGTCGTTTCCTAGATAACCCACTTGAATTCCAAGAAGCGTTTGCTCGCGCTTGGTTCAAACTGACGCACCGTGACATGGGGCCAAAAGCACGCTACTTAGGCCAAGAAGTCCCTGCTGAAGATTTAATTTGGCAAGACCCAATTCCAGAAGTGAAACACCCTCTGATTGATAAAGCCGATGAAGCCGAACTGAAAAAACAAGTACTTGAATCTGGCCTATCGGTTTCAGAACTTGCCACAACGGCATGGGCAGCAGCTTCTAGCTTCCGTGGTTCAGACATGCGTGGTGGCGTAAACGGCGCTCGTATTCGTCTTGCTCCGCAAAAAGATTGGGAAGTCAACCAACCAGAACAACTTGCAAAAGTACTGGCAAAATTGGAAGAAATCCAAGAAGCGTTCAACCAAGCACAATCAGGCGGCAAACAAGTTTCTCTTGCTGATTTGCTCGTACTTGCAGGTAACGTAGCAGTAGAACAAGCAGCGAAAAATGCTGGTGTAACTGTCGAAGTACCGTTCCACGCAGGCCGCGCTGATGCAACCCAAGAGCAAACAGAAGTTGAATCATTTGAATACTTGAACCCTGTAGCGGATGGCTTCCGCAACTACGACAGTGGCAAAACTAAAGCCCCTGCTGAGTTCCTGTTAATCGATAAAGCGCAGTTGCTAACACTTACAGCTCCTGAAATGACAGTACTCATTGGTGGTCTACGCGTTCTAGGCACCAACTACGGTCAAACCGAATACGGCGTGTTTACTGATAAGAAAGAAACATTAAGCAATGACTTCTTTGTTAACTTACTCGACATGTCAACGGAATGGAAAGCCACCAGCGATGATAAGAAACTGTACCAAGGTACTGATCGTAAGTCTGGCGAAGTGAAGTGGAAAGCCACCCGTGCTGACCTTGTTTTCGGCTCAAACTCTCAACTACGTGCAGTCGCAGAAGTATACGCTTGCGCTGACGCCAAAGAGAAGTTCGTAAAAGACTTCGTGAAAACTTGGACCAAAGTAATGGAATTGGATCGCTTTGATCTTAAATAAGGTTTAAGAATCCTAGCCTAAAATAATGAAATCCCCAGCTCAATGAGTTGGGGATTTTTTGGGGGGATTCAATATGACTTAATATTCCATAACTAAAGCAGTATGCATTCTAAATTCTGGTATGATTGCTTCTAATCCACCGTTTTTATATTCAAAATTAACGGGTTGACCATCAGGTATACAGTAAACCTTTTTAATAGGCTTCGGTAAATTTAATTTGATTAGCGTGTTGTATATTGGTAATAAGTCTTCAATCACTTGCGCCTCTCCACGCTGATGTGGAGTACCATAAAGCACATGTGCGACATAGCGGTTATGGTTTGGTTGATGTAATAAATTCACTCGTCCAGAACTAGGTAACTTCACCGCCATCAGTGGGTTCGTCCTTAATAATTCTAAACAATTAAAGAATAACTCTCTATGTACCCTAGCTCCATGATCAAAATAACTTTGCCCCAGTGGACTAGTAATAAATACAATATTGCCCTTTCTAATCACTGATGGATGATCGGCATTTTCAAGTCTGTACGGTGTATGTTGATGGGAAGAATAAGCATTTATTCTTCGATTAAAATACGGTTCACGCAAATAAGCTAAAACCTCAGTGTCTCTATGCGGTTTAACTTTCAATGATGGTAAGTAATTGAGAAATGGCGTTTTAACTAAATTTTCGGATAAAGCATCACTGACAACAGTGTAATCTATATCGAATTCTGCCTCACCAATATAATCCGCCCCTAAGTCAAAATAAAATTGCTCACTTTCAGGGTCAAGAGCTCCTTTGCCCATAACCAATAACTTTCCGCCATTATCGAGAAAATCTTGTATTTTTTGGACTTCTTCTTTTGTAAGGTTCACGCCTCCAGAAAGAATAATAACTTCTAGCAGACTCCAATCAGCTAAGTTATTAGCAATGACAAAGTTGACTTGATTCTCGAGAAGCATTTTAACTGTGCCTTCATCATGCTTCTGATTATTAGCAAACCATAAGCCCGTAGAAGCAATATGATCACCACCGACTCCATAGTCTTCAATTTTTTCTACATAATCATAGGCATAACCAATGTTTTCATAGGTTGACAAATCCATTTTTCCAGAAGGGTGTAATTGGTCACCAAAATTCACTTTTGCGCCAAAAGCAACCATTGATGCCGCCTCGTATAAGATCGCTTCTTTATGTTTAAAGCCCCCAAACTCTCCCCAAGCAGTATGAAATTTACCACTCATCGCTACGCACTCTTTGTCATAATTAGCGTAATATTTCACTCTAAGAGGAAATAGATCATAACCATCCCATGTAGTTGGTAAATCCTCTAAATCAAATTTCGTATTGAATCGTTCTAATTTATATTTCAAACCTTCTTTAATACTGAAATGCGTCGTCCAATTATAAAATATAGATGCATTAGGATTATGATTTAAAATAATATCATTAGCACCTTGCATAAACTTTTCCATTTGTTCTATATGAAACTCTTCCGCATCAAGTGGATTATCAGGATTCAATCCGAGTGCTTTCATTTCTTGAACTCTTGATGCGCTAAAATTGCGAGTATGCTGAACCGGCACAATGTCAAACCAATAGCCATCCAA
This sequence comes from Vibrio aphrogenes, assembly GCF_002157735.2. Taxonomy (NCBI): domain Bacteria; kingdom Pseudomonadati; phylum Pseudomonadota; class Gammaproteobacteria; order Vibrionales; family Vibrionaceae; genus Vibrio; species Vibrio aphrogenes. Next base: position 114,085 of record NZ_AP018690.1, on the reverse strand, counting down.
ATCATACCGTTCAGTCAATTCTTTTACATGGTTTAAAATTAATTCAAGATAATCACCTTCTGGGGTAAGCATATCCCAAGAACAAAATGGTAATGGTAATTCTCCGCTGGCAATATCCGGTGTAATGTCAGGACCAGATCGAACGGATCGCCCTTGCTTATCTTTTACGACCCACTCAGGATGCTCTTGGGCATCTTTAGCTGACCACCCTACTGTAATATATCCTTGTGCTCTGACTCCAATTTCATGGCAAGCCTCAATTTGTTGCTGTAATAAATCAAATTTGAGATGAGGATGTTTTTGACCAACTTGAGTATCATAATAACACCATCCATGGTGACACTTTGCAAACAAATTAATAGAGTTAACCTTTGCCATTTGAAGCGCTTCTTGAAACTGCTTTTTGCTAAATTGCTCACCGATATCTGATATCAATTCAGACGTATGAAAATCAAGATGAATTTGACGAGATCCCTCACGTTGAGGGCGAAATTTATGTGCCTTTAGAAACGAATTCATTTAATTTATCCCTTTTTATGTAAAAATAGCCTTTCATCAATGCATGAGTTTTACTCTATACACGAATATAAAATAAAAATTTAATTAGTTACCAAAATTTCTTTTGGTTCAGTTTCTTCTTCTATTTCAATTTTATTATTTTGTAATTCTAATTTTGCTTTCATTTTAATTAAATAATCACCTTTGAGCTTATAAAAGCGTGTATAAATGAAATATGAGATCGCTACCATAATGATAGGGAATACTAAGAATAGAAAACGCATATAGCCAATTGTCTCTGGTGATTGCGCCACGTTCGGAATATAACCGCTAAAGCTAAGTAATAATCCCATAATAAATCCCATCACAGTATTTCCTATTTTGAACTGCATCGGATAAGTTGCCATCACAACCCCTTCTGTGCGTTTGCCTGTTTTAAACTGCCCATAATCAATGCAATCCCCCAACATCATCATGACAAGCACCAACATAAAGCCATGACCTGTACGCACTAAGATCGAACCTATAGCGATAAGCCATATATTATGCAAAGCAAAAAAGCTAGAGTATGCGAGAAGTGCTATACCAATAATTGGTAAAATATAGGTAACTTTTATTAAAATTTCTCGTGAGAATTTTTTTGCTAGAATAGGAAATAATACAACCGCAACTACTTCAGTAATACCTGCCACCAACATAAATGTTGTATATAACTCTTTACTTTCAACCACATAAGTAAAATAATAGATAGCAAAATATAATACCGTGTTAACAAGATTCCAAAAAAAACATAATGCAATGAAAATCACTAATAATTGATCATTAGATTTAAGTACATTCCAAAATTCCTTAAGACTTTGAGGATGTTTTTTATCTGTAGCTTGTTCTTTTGAACTTTTTTCTTTGTAATTGAATATCAGAGTCATCACGCTTAATAAACTAAATATAGCGGCTACAGTTGCTAATGTTGTAAAACCTTTCTCTTGTGAACCTTGACCAAAGTAATCAACGCCAACAAAGAAAAATGATCCCATAACAAGCCAAGCAGTACTCACCATACTACGAGGCCAAATAAGTAAACTGGCTTTTTGTTTATCCGTTTTTGCCGCATTGGGTATAATACACCAAAATGGGATTTCTGCCGCCGTATAAGCCATCCCCCAAAGAATATAGGTAATGGATATATAAGCATATAACCAAGGACCTTCAAGTAAATGCGCATGAAATATTGCAATAATAAGTATTGTATTACATAAAGCCCCCCCAAATAGCCATGGTCTTATACGGCCAAATCGGGTTTTGGTCTTATCTAATAAAATACCCATTAAAGGATCATTTACTGCATCCCAAAATCGTGCAACTAATAATAATGTGCCAACAAAAGCAGGGGAGATACCAAGTATATCTGTAAAATAAAACATACCATATAGCATGACTAAGCTACCAGATAGATCTTTACCAAATCCAGCCATGCCATAACTCAGTTTCATAGACAAAGGAAGATTTCCATTTGCTTCATTTTTCATCTTCATATTCCTTTGATAATTAATAATTGTTTTTAATAAAAATTGACCTTATTTCTAAATAAGACCAAATTAAAGCCCAATAATCAACCAATATAAAATATATAGCATCATGACAATATTAACCTTATTATCAATAAAATATTCACACCGGAAAAATACTGAATAAAATATAAACATTGGTGAATGTGCATTTACCCCAACAAAATGAATGGTAGAAAAAGGCATTAATAAATTATGTGACACAAACGACAATACAACATCAAATACATACCATTTATCGAATAATATATTTGCATTCACAAAAAAGTGGGCAAATTAAGCCCGATTGAAGTTAGATGGACATAGTTTTCAACGAAAAATAGCTCCTAATCGGGCAAAAAAATGTATGTTTCTTATCATCACTCCAACATCCCTTACCACTAACGTAAGAGCCTAATAGATCAATTCAAAACAATGAGTTACATATAGATACACAACCCCATTTATAATAAGACACTATATGGATTCTGCCCGTTTTAGCCTATCTATGCCCGATTTTTTGTGAGATATATTAAATGTGCGGTTATTAACCGAGTTTCCGAATGATTAATTTGAACTCCATCACTGTTTAACTATAGACCAAGTGTATTCTGTCGACAAAAATAAAAGGTAAATTATCTCTGATGAAGTCTGTGTTAAGAGCCAACTATATATTACGAACACTCAATAAAGTGGGTAAAATATCCGCAATTGATCTTGCTGATGATCTACAAGTTTCCGTCGAAACTATACGTAGAGATCTAAAAGCACTTGATCGTAGAGGGGAGATATTACGTATTCATGGGGGGGCTGTTAGTAAAAATTATAAGGATGAAGGTACATCATTTATAAGACGAGCCGGAAATTGTATTGATGAAAAAGCCGAATTAGTGGAACAAGCACTTGATAACATTTTCGAAAGTGCCGCTATTGGCCTTGATGCAAGCACATCAAGCTGGTTATTGGCACAACAGTTGCCCGATATCCACTGTACGGTTGTCACCAACTCACTTAATATCATTCAAGTACTGGCTGATAAGAAAAATATAATTACGATATGTTTAGGTGGCAGCTACTCAGACAAATACAAAGCGTTCTACGGCATGATAACAAAAGCCACTTTAAATAACATGTCATTGGATTTAGCTATTATTTCTTGTGAAGGGTTTGATAAAGAATCTGGTGTTTGGGATTCAAATGAATATAACTATGACATCAAAAAGAAACTCATTGAAATATCAGAAAGAACCATTCTTATTGCTGACAAAAGCAAATATAAAAAACGTAGCCTTATTAAAATATGTAACTTAGATGAAATTGACATCATTATATCAAATGCCAATTTGGCAGAATAAAAAAACATTATTAAATACATTATATAACATTAAACTATCAGACAATTATTCTAGCTGATTTTATATATTAATGTTTCAAAAATTATATTTTAACACCTGCTTCATATAGGAGAGGCATAAATGAATTCTAATTTAGTAAAAATCGGGATCCGTCCAACTATTGATGGCCGTCGAATGGGAGTACGAGAATCTCTAGAAGACCAAACCATGAACATGGCTAAATCTGCCGCTTTATTTATTGAAGAAAACCTACGTCATACGAATGGTATGAAAGTAGAGTGTGTTATTTCTGATTCTTGCATTGGTGGCGTTGCTGAAGCGCATGCTTGTGCAGAAAAATTTAAAACAGAAAATGTAGGGCTCACTCTCACTGTCACCCCTTGCTGGTGTTATGGAACTGAAACCATTGATATGGATTCTCATATACCGAAAGCTATTTGGGGCTTTAATGGAACTGAAAGACCTGGAGCTGTATATCTAGCAGCAGCAATGGCCGCCCACACTCAATTAGGGCTACCTGCATTTTCAATTTACGGACAAGATGTCCAAAATGCTGGCGACACTAGCATTCCACTTGATGTACAAGAAAAAATATTACGCTTCTGTCGAGCAGGGCTTTCTGTCGCGGTAATGAGAGGTAAGTCTTACCTTTCTATGGGATCCGTTTCTATGGGCATTGCTGGCTCTATCGTAAACCCTGATTTTTTCCAAAAATATCTAGGTATGCGTAATGAATACGTTGATATGACCGAAATTAAGCGCCGCCTAGATCATGATATATATGACAAAGAAGAGTTCAAACTGGCACAAAATTGGGTAAAGAAATATTGTCAAGAAGGCAAAGATTACAACACCCCTCCATTCTCCGAAGAACGTAAAGCAGAGGATTGGGCCACCGTAATTAAAATGACAATGATTATGCGTGATTTAATGGAAGGTAATCCTAATCTAGCGAAAATTGGGTTTATTGAAGAGTCCATGGGACACAATGCAATCGTTGGCGGATTTCAAGGGCAGCGGCACTGGACCGATTATTTACCAAATGGAGATTTTAGCGAAGCGATTCTTAACTCTTCATTTGACTGGAATGGTATTCGTGAGCCATTTGCAATCGCAACAGAAAACGACAGCTTAAACGGTGTCAATATGATGTTTGGTAAGTTACTGACAGGTAAAGCCCAAATATTTGCCGATGTTAGAACCTATTGGTCACCCGATGCCATTGAGCGTGTCAGCGGTTACCGCCCCGAAACAGGATTAATCCATTTGCTCAATTCTGGTTCTGCCTCCTTAGATGGCTCAGGTGAGTCCGTTGACAGTGAAGGCCAATCCGTCATCAAGCCACATTGGGATATGAATGCAGATGATGTCACTAATTGTTTGAAAGCAACACAGTGGCCACCCGCAAACGTTGAATATTTCCGAGGTGGTGGTTTTTCATCTAATTTTTTAACCAAAGGTGCGATGCCATTTACCATGCACCGCATCAATATCATCGGAGGGTTAGGGCCTGTATTGCAAATAGCGGAAGGCTATTCTGTTGAACTTCCGGAAAATGTCCATGCCATTCTCAATGAAAGAACCGATCCAACTTGGCCTACCACATGGTTTATACCTCGACTAACAGGGACCGGTGCGTTCAAGGACGTATATTCCGTCATGGCAAACTGGGGGGCTAATCACTGTGTTGTCAGTCACGGTCATATAGGTGCGGATCTTATTACATTAGCATCAATGTTACGCATTCCTGTTGCAATGCATAACGTCGACCACGAAAAAGTTTTCCGTCCACACGCTTTCGCAGCCTTTGGTCAAGATATTGAAGGGCAAGACTACCGCGCTTGCGCTAACTTTGGCCCCTTATATAAATAACTAAATTAAGAGCCTGAAGTTCAGGCTCTTTAATAAGGACTGACTATGTCTAATGTCATTATTTTAGATTGTGGCGCCACCAATGTCAGAGCGATTGCGGTAAATCATCAAGGTCGTATTGTTGCTTCACACTATATTAGAAATGAAACAATAAAAACAAAGACTCACCCAGTACAACACGTATGGGATTTTGAGCAGATCTGGGACAAGCTCATTCAATGTTGTCAAAAAGTCGCATCAAAAATTGGAAGTCATACCATTTGTGCTATTTCAGTAACAACCTTCGGCGTTGACGGTGCTCCATTCGATAAGAATGGCCTGCAAATTTATCCGATTATTTCTTGGAAATGCTCACGAACTATCCCTGTAATGGAATTAGTCGAAAGTGAACTAGACCGACAAGCGCTATACCAAATTAACGGGATTGGGGATTACAATTTTAATACTTTCTATAAACTAAAATGGCTTAAAGATAATGAGCCTGAAATCTATCAGCGCATGGATAAATTCGTCTTCATATCATCTATGTTAACTTATCGTCTAACTGGTATTCTCACGACAGATAGAACGATGGCTGGCACCTCGATGCTGACAACTCTACAAACAGGTGAATGGAATATTTCAGCATTAAATTATCTCAATTTATCAGAGCAGCAATTTCCCCCTATAGTCAATGCTGGTGAAAAAATTGGCAACATCAGTACGTTGATTGCTAACCAGTTAGGCCTACCAGAAGGCATACCTGTGGTTTCATGCGGTCATGATACCCAATTTGCTTTATTTGGTTCTGGCGTAGAAATTGATCAGCCATTTTTAAGCTCAGGCACATGGGAAATCCTCATGGCGCGCACTCACTGTCCAAACTTACATGCCGATTATCTGCAAGAAGGTCTGACCACGGAGTTTGACGCTGATAATTCACTATATAACCCAGCAATTCAGTGGCTTTCTAGCGGTATCATGGAATGGATATCTAACACTCTATACACCGAGCATAAAGATAACCAAGATTTATATCGCATCATGGTAGAAGAAGGGGAATCCGTTCCTCCCGGCTGTAACGGGGTCCATTTCACTCCCAAATTCCTTCCCAATCAAAAGGGTAATGGAGAAGGAGCCATTCACGGCCTTTCTATCAACACCACAAGAGGAGACATATATCGAGCCGCATTAGAAAGTTTAGCTCATCAACTAAAAAGCAGTTTAGCTAAATTATCGATGATTAGTGACTTTAAACCAAAATCTCTTGTGGTTGTTGGAGGAGGGTCTAAAAATTCCCTTTGGAATCAAATACGTGCTGACGTCATCAATCTTCCTCTACATATAGTTGAAGAATCAGAAGCTACGGTAATTGGTGCGGCCATGTATGCATTTTTCGGTGCGGGAACTTATAACAGTATTTATCAGGCTCAACAGGCAATGAAGCCTCAATACTATAAAGTTCTTCCAAGTGAAAATCACACCTTTTATCAACAAGATTAATTAGAAAATAGTATTAAATCTTAGGTACACACTCATCAAGGAACTATCATGACACGTAATGAATTAGCACAAAAAATCATCAAAACTTGCTTGGAAATGACTCGATTAGGACTAAATCAGGGAACTGCTGGAAATGTGAGCGTCCGGTATGAGCAAGGTATGTTAATTACCCCTACAGGTATCCCTTATGACAAATTAACTCCTGAACATATTGTATATGTCACTGAAGATGGTCAATTTGAAGAAGGAAAGCTCCCTTCAAGTGAGTGGTTATTCCACCTAACCTGCTACAAAACTCGAATGGATGTAGACGCCGTTGTTCACAATCATTCCATTAACTGTGCCGCTGTTTCTATTCTGAATAAGACGATCCCAGCAATACATTATATGGTCGCAGCTTCTGGTTCCAACGAAATTCCTTGTGTACCCTATGCCACTTTTGGTAGTCCAGAACTTGCAGAATATGTCACCACGGGCATTAAAAAAAGCAAAGCTATTTTATTACAGCATCATGGGCTTATTACTGCAGAAAAGAATTTAGACAAAGCATTATGGCTAGCACACGAATGCGAAGTCTTAGCAGAGTTATATCTTAAAACTCTAGCTATCGAGAAAGATGTCCCTATTTTAGATTTAAAAGAAATGAAAGCCGTATTAGATAAGTTTCAGACTTATGGACTACGTGTAGAACACTAAATTATATTATTCTTGGACTTTATTATAACAATTGGATCGTTTTGATCTTAAGTAAGATCTGGCAATCCTAGCCTGACATGATGACATCCCCAGCTCAGTTAAAATGAGCCGGGGATTTTTGTAAACTAATAATCACTCGCGACATCACCTGACGCAAAATTCCGTAATGTGTATTCAAAATATGGGGAAATATCAATATGAAATACACACTACTGCAATCATTATCTATGGAAAAAAGGAGCTCGCTGTCAGGTCATGTATGAATTAATATAAAAACTCAATTGATCATCGACAAGGCAAGTATTGTTTCTTGAACCAATTCTGTCTCTGGCTTACCTTGAGGGTGCTTGACCACTACAAATTTAATTTTTTTATCATTTAAAGTAATGGTTCCATGCCCATCCACCCATTGGAAATCGGGCTGACATTTTAAATCAATACAATCATTCAGAAAGCCATGAAACCAATTCATTCCGGTAAAGAAAATTATATTATCAGGTAAATATTCTAAAATTTCAGCTTTCAACAATTTATTGCAATATTCGAACTGATAGTCACATAAGCTATCTGGTGGGTTCCCCCCATCAAAAGGAGCTATTTTATATAAGTTTGACCAGACAAGCTCTGATGCCCAAAAATCGGTATCATTATATAAATTAGAATGTAATGCTTTAATTACTCTCCAAAATGCTGATTTTTTTGTATTATAAGAAGATGGTAACGTATCTCCCCAAGATTGTAGCACCCACTCCATAGGACAATCTTCTGATTCTTCATACATGCTATCTATCAATTTTTGAGTAAAAATATCATTAATTTGAAAATCATTACCCCATCCATTCACCGCCCTGCCAACAACCATTAATTGTTGCTTATATCTCAGCCCTTTTTGCGCGTTAAAAGCACATAAGTGCTTACTATTTTGCCTATAATTATACAGCCCTAATTCATTTAACATTTGTTTATAAATAGTTTTTTGCATACATACACCTCATCAATCTATAAATATAATTCTTCCACCTCTTTGATTCTATGGGTAATTTCTGACTTTAGTAGCTCAGAACTATCCACCACCACATCCGTTGAAAAGCGTAGAATCCAGCCGACTAGATCGTAAGTAATCAAGTCATTAAATCGTAATTGATACCACTCATCATCGAGCTTAGTTAGCTCTTGATTGGGATGTAATTTATTGTGAAGTAGCCAATCCTATGCATACAGTTGAATAACTGTGATTTATCAGGTGTTTCTAATTTCGTGGCGACAAGGTAATGACTATGTTCACGAACAATAATAGCGAGTGGATTTAATTGATATTCGGTTGCTTTGTCGGCATCTAGCTTTTTATATTTCAGATTAATTTGCAGCTCACTCAGAACCGCTTGGTAAATAGTTTGACGCCATTCCGCAACTAATTCGTCATTGTGATATGGAATTTGGCCACCAATAACATGCAACTTCCTTTGCCACTGTTCTAATGCATTTGCTTTACTTATTGTCTTATGGGCTTTGTTAAGACGTAGCTCTAACGACTTTTGACTTTCTGGTGGAAGAGAACGGAATAAAAACTTTTCGGCCAGCACTAAAAACAAAGCTTCACTAAGTTGCATCGTTGAGGAGAAAACCGTTGCTGCCTACCAAGCATGGTAAAATCCCCCGGGGTTAAATAATTAAATTACACTTGAGTGCACTCCTTTTGAATATCTGACAAAACAAGCTTATAAGCACAAAAAAGGCATCAAGCATCCTTTTGGCAAGGCCTTTCATTGAGGCAACATTCATCACGCAAAAAGCCAATCACACTGTCCAAACAATCATATTCGGCGACACAATATAAGGTACGGCCTTCGCGTCGCTGACTGATCAACCCAGCAGAAGCAAGGCTGGCGACATGGTGGGAAAGCGTCGAGGCTGGAATTCCAAGGATCTCTTGAACATTGCCGACACTAATGCCGTGATAGCCCGCTTTGACGACTTCTTTATAAATGCACAATCGACTAGGGTGCCCGAGTTCTTTTAGGGCTTTCGCTACCGCTTCTAATTCCATAACCATCACTTATCAAAAAATAGATATTTCGATATTAATAGAAGCATTCACTGTTCGCAAATTAAAAACTCTTGTCAAATAACCAATTGATCATAAAGGCTTTCAAAAAATAATTCGATAAATATGGAAATATGATATTGACGTATAAGCTAACAGTTCTATAATTCGAAAAATATAGAAATATAAGCATTAATTTTAGATGACGTTTAAAGTATCCATTGGAGAGATAATATGCACCCAGATATCATGACCATGGTAAAAGAAACACTCAATATGTTCGTGTTCCTTGCCAGTGAATTGAGCTTACTTTTCCTTGTTATTAGCTACGTGGTGGGAGTTTTACAAGAATTTTTAACGCCAGAAAAAATCCAATCTATTTTAAGTTCGAAGAAAGGCAAAGGCTATGTTATCGCTGCCCTTTTAGGTTCGATTACGCCATTTTGTTCTTGCTCTACCATCCCATTTTTAAAAGGCTTATTACGAGCAAGAGCCGGTTTCGGACCTATGATGGTGTTCTTATTTGCCAGTCCGCTGCTTAACCCTGTCATTATTGGTTTGTTTGTGATCACCTTTGGTTGGAAAGTAGCACTCTTTTACTTTGTGGTTGCCATGACGGTATCGGTAGCCGCAGGTTATGTCCTTGAAAAATTAGGATTTGAACGCTATGTCAAACCGGAAGCCTACCAAGCGGCTAAAGCATCATCATGTGGAAGTTCTTATGGCGATTCAAAACCACAACCTGCCACACAAGCAACTTCATGCTGTGGAACATCCGCAAAAACTGAGCCTCAAATGTCTGCCAACCCAACCTCTTGCTGTGGAACGTCCACAAAAACCGCACCTCAAATGTCTGCCAATCCAACCTCTTGCTGTGGAACGTCCACAAAAACCGAACTTCAAATGTCTGCCAATCTAACCTCTTGCTGTGGAACGTCCACAAAGATTGAGCCTCAAGAGCCTATCAATCCAACCTCTTGTTGTGCGAGCAGCGAAGCCACCGCGGTATTAAAAGAGCAAGAGGAGAGTCGCTGGCTGCGTATTTGGCATTCAACGTGGAAAGATTTCAAACAGGTATTTCCTTATTTGATGTTAGGGATTTCAATTGGTGCTGTAATCTATGGCTTTATTCCAACCGATCTCATTGTTGAATATGCTGGAGAAGCCAAATGGTACGCCATTCCTATCGCCGCCATTATTGGCATCCCTTTGTATATTCGAGCAGAAGCGGTGATCCCACTCAGTGCCGCATTAGTACAAAAAGGCATGGCTTTAGGCTCAGTGATGGCATTAATTATTGGGAGTGCGGGAGCTAGCCTAACAGAAGTTATCTTGCTGAAATCCATCTTCAAAACACAAATGATCTTAGCTTTCTTATTTGTAATTTTAACGATGGCTATCGGAGCAGGCTTCTTGTATAGCTTTATATTCAATTAATTCGATTGAGATAAAGCCCCTAATCTTGTTGATCCAACATTAGGGGCTTTGGTCGTTTGTTCTATGATCTTAAAAACAGAGTGATAACCGTCTATCGCTAGTTTGCAAGCAGCTCTTCAATCACTTGTAACACGCCAGCCTCTTGATTACTTGGCGCAATAAAACGAGCCAGTTTTTTCACTTCAGAGTGAGCATTGTCCATCGCATACGAGTAGTAGCTTTCTTTTAGCATTTCAACATCATTTAAATAATCACCAAAACTCATGGTTTGCTCATAAGAAAAACCCAGTGTCTTTTGCAAATGCTTCATGGCGGCCCCTTTTGAGGCGTTGGCATTCATTACGTCCAACCAAATTTTACCGCTCACCACCACTTGATGAGTTTGCCCAAATTGCGCTTCCATCAGAGGAAAAACCAACTCTTCAGCCCCCTCAAAATGACAAATTGCAATTTTGATGAAATCATCATCGACATTCAGAACATCTTCCACGAATTCGCAACGATGGTAATATTTAGCAAATTCCTTCAAGGCTTGTGGGTCTTGCGTTTCGATATACGCGGATTGTTTACCACACAACACTAAATGAGCACCTTCGATCAAACGCGCCTGCTTCACTACAGCTTCCGCTTCTGATTTTGGAATGGTACAACTATACAGCTCTTGCCCTTTATGCATCACTAACGTGCCATTTTCAGCAATAAACACCATACGATCGCGTAATGGCGCAAAGGTTTCCACTAAACTGTAATATTGACGACCAGAAGCGGCAGCAAACATAATGCCTCTTGCTTCTAAGCGTTCGTAAACGTCATAAAACTTGGGATCTAATTGGCTGTTTTCATTTAATAATGTCCCATCCATATCAGAAGCAATAAACTTTATATCCAACATAACGACTCTTTTAAAAATAGTAAAAAGACATCTTCCTAATTAGCAAAAATAGAAAGAAAAACATTGACTTAAAAATGATATCTGCCAGTTGATTCTATCATAGCCATAACAAAATAAATGCCCGATCGTGTGTTTCAATCCCTAGCTTTACGCTCGACGTTTTAAGCTCTAAGCTCTAAATAGTAAACACCAAATACCAAATACCAAGCCTGACACTTTAATCGACCAATTCAACATCACTTTTAGGTATGCAACAACAAGCCAGCACCTTACCTTCATCGATTTCACCTGGGAACAATGCCGGCATATCTGGTTGATCCACTTTGCCCGACTCTAACGTCATTTTACAAGTACCACAAAAGCCAGAACGGCAGCTGTTGGCAACAGAAACACCGGCTTTTTCTGCTTGTTCTAACAAGGTGGATTGATTGTCCCCTTCAAACAAATGCCCATTAATACTGATGGTGAGTTTCTTGACCGCTTCCACTTCCACCACCTCTTGGCTAGTATCCGGGTAATGCTCTTTTTCTTTGGTTTCGAGCACTTCAACAATATCCCCTGCTCGGATAAGCCCTTCATTTTTCGCAATTACATTTTGACCAAAGAAAATACCGCCGCTTTCATCGGCTCTAAAAGTAGATAACGTATTGAGCGGTTCATTTTTCTCACTGCGCATGGCTGTTTTGGGATTGACGGTGGTTAACACGCAACGCATGCACGGTTTAACCACTTCAAATTCAACCTCGCCAATACGAAAACGCTTCCAACCATCTTCGGCAAACGCTTGTGTCCCAGTAACTACAATATTGGGCCTAAATTGCGCCATACTGTGTTGAATGGGGTGAGGACTACGCGCATTCAGTTCATCCAGTGAGCTTTGGCTGATCAACAGCAAAGGATAACCATCGGCGAAACTGACATTGGTTTGAATTTTTGGGCGTTGACGATTCGATTGCTCGCCAGTAAACAGTAATTGCACGGGCTTACCCACCACAAAGCTCAACCATTCATTGGCCTGTTGATGGGTGGAATAAGCGATAAAACTATCACTCCACACTTGGCATTCCACTGGTTGATGCTCAAATTGCTCAAAACGTAAATGAAGCGGGGCTTTCGCTTCTGGGTAAGTTAATACTAACCCGTTAGGTTGCAACGCGGCTTTAATTCGCAACATTTGATGATGTTCACGTGCGGTCACCATACGGCCATTTTTATCGGCTACCATAAAGCGACGATCAAAGCTTAATCCCTGCTTTTCGACCCAAGAAGAAGACAATTGGAGCCCTGTTATCGATTTAACTGGGTAAACATGAATCTGAGAAAGCTGTGCATCTTGCAAAGGTTCTAGCCCTAGTGTGGCTTCAATTTTGGCAAGTTTCGTTTCCAAATCCTGCTGGCGTTCTAAATTAGACTGTGTCATCACGGCTCCCTTTGATGCATATTCATATTGCCAAAAGAGTAACAGAATTTATCCCTAAGATAGAACCCTAAATAACAAGGGATAATCATAAATAAGATGAAATATCAGGGCATTTACACTATGATTTCTTCCCGCACGAAAGCGTTTGCTTTTTTAGCTAACAATTTAGAAGGAAGGTGGGAACCATGACAACTTTGACCATTACACGCCCAGATGATTGGCACGTTCACTTACGCGATGGTGACGCCTTGGCCAACACTGTTAAGGATATAGGCCGCTACAATGGTCGTGCGCTTATCATGCCAAATACGGTTCCGCCAGTGACCAATTTAGCCCAAGCGCTCTCTTACCGTGAACGAATTCAAGCCCATAACCCAAGCCAAACTTTTGAGCCCTTAATGTCGCTCTATTTAACCGACAACACTACGCCAGACATGATCCGTGAAGCACATGCCTCAGGTAAAGTGGTGGCTTGTAAACTCTACCCTGCGGGCGCTACCACTAACTCAGATTCCGGTGTTACCGATGCCAAAAATGTTTACCCAGCATTAGAAGCCATGGCTGAACTCGGAATGCTGCTCTTGATTCATGGCGAAGTAACCACTCACGATGTGGATATTTTTGACCGCGAGAAAACCTTTCTTGACACGGTACTAGCCCCAATCGTCAATGACTTCCCGCATCTTAAAATTGTGCTAGAACATATCACGACACGTGAAGCGGTTGAATTTGTAAACCAGGCTAGAGATAACGTAGCTGCAACAATTACTGCTCACCATTTATTGTTTAACCGTAATCACATGTTGGTCGGAGGCATTCGTCCACATTTTTATTGCTTACCCATTTTAAAACGCGGTAGCCATCAACAAGCGTTAATTGCCGCAGCGACATCTGGTAGCAAAAAATTCTTCTTGGGGACCGACTCCGCTCCACACGCACAAGGTAAAAAAGAAACTGCCTGTGGTTGTGCGGGCTCTTATACTGCCCACGCGGCGATTGAATTGTATGCCGAAGTATTTGATAAAGAAGGCAAGCTAGAGAACCTTGAAGCTTTTGCCAGTCACAATGGCCCTGATTTTTACGGTATTGCACGTAACCAAGACACCATCACTTTACAAAAATCACCTTGGACTGTACCGGCGACGATGCCCTTTGGCGATGATGTGGTGGTTCCAATTCGTGCCAATGAAACCATTGAATGGACAGTGAAATAAACCGCTCGGTCTGCCGTGAAATAGTCAATGAACTCACCACGGGCATTCTATAAAAACGGCTTACTTAAAAAATAACTGACATAAAAAAGTGGCTCGATCATTAAGATCGAGCCACTTTTTATTTAACCTCAACAACGAATAAGTACACCACAATAACAAGCCTAACTGTCCGATATATAAATGATAATCTATCAGATACCTAAGATTGATTACATTCTCTCAACGTCCAAAGTCCTGTATTGAGTGACCTCTTATTATCCGTAGCTGAGATGATTTACGATAAACCTAATATTAGTCCAATTGGTATTAGCTTAAACCTTGCTCTTTTGCCATCTTATTAGCCATTTGCGGTGCATTCCACAATGAAGGCAATAAGATCAACGAAACCGGTACAGCCGTAATCACAATAAAAGACTGCAAAGCTGAGATGCCGCCAGAGCCTAAAGAAATCAAGATCAGTGCAGTCACACCCATCATAATACCCCAGAAGGCACGAATACCAGCGTTAGGTTCTGTCTTACCACTCATGACCACACTAATGGTGTAAGTCATTGAATCACCCGTTGTGATAATAAATACTGTGGTTAACACCAAAAAGAGAAGTGAGATTAACATTGGCATAGGCAATTGCTGCGTAACCGCTAATAAAGCGCCAGGTAAATTAAAGCCTTCAAACGCCGAGCTCACACTGCCAGGGTTAGCAATTTCAAACGCTAGCCCGCTGCCACCAATAATAGTGAACCAGAAACACGTCACTAACGGGGCAACCACACAAATAGTACCCATTAATTCACGAATGGAACGACCACGAGAGATACGCGCAATAAAAATTGCCATCATCGGAGCATAACCAATAAACCAACCCCAGAAGAAAATCGTCCAACCGCTAAGCCAGCTTTCATCTCCACGATACGTCGCCATTGGGATGAAATGGTCAACCATGCTGCCGACACCTTGGATATAGCTATTAAAGATGAAACCGGTTGGGCCAAACAGCATGATATACGCCATTAAAGCCACAGCGAGAATCACATTATAACGACTCAACATTTGCATGCCGCGGTTAATCCCACTTAAAGCCGACAAGGTGTATAGCACGATGGTAAATAATACGATGATCAATTGAGTCGTAAAACCATCCGGAATAGCAAATAATTCATTTAACGCATAGCTAATTTGCAAACCTAAAAAGCCAATAGGCCCAATAGTTCCGGCGGCAACAGCGATAATACAACACGCATCAATCAAGGCTCCGGTTTGACCTTTCAATGCTCGCTCTCCCAATACTGGGTACAGCAAAATTCTTGGTTTGAGTGGTAGACCTTTATCATAATGTAGGTGCATCACCACAATAGTTGATAAGCTGCCTACAATTGCCCACGCAAGAAATCCCCAGTGCATAAATGCTTGAGATAAGGCATTGATAGCTCTTTGATGAATATCGTTGGTCGCTTCATAAACCGGTGGCGCACTGACAAAATGCGCAATCGGCTCAGCAGCAGCCCAAAAAACGCCACCGCCGGCCAATAAGGTACAAAAGAGGATGGCAGTCCAACGGAAATTTGGCATATCGGGTGTATCCGTACCGCCAAGCACCACACGTCCAGTGCTGCCAACGGATAAATACAACGCAATAAAGAATGTGGCCAACATTAATATTTGCCAATAAGGACCGAACACTTTCACAGACCAAGCAAACCCTGTATTTACAAGGTATGACAAGCTTGGTGCATCGAATAACGCAAGTAAAACAAAGAGCAGAATAAACCCACCGCTGTACCAAAGTGCAGGGTTATTTAAACTCAATTTGTCGGCGGTTGATTCAGTAGTAGACTTTGAGAGATCAAAAGATTGGGAAGATGAAGTTATGGTGTTGCTTAAATCAGACATTCTGACTCCGGTTTGTCTTTGCAGACTTTGTTTGTGTCACCATTTTCACTGCAAAGAAACATTTATATCTGTGGTTATCCTTTCCAACAGATAGCGTCATATTCATCGCCTTCATGAATACCCTTATTTATTTAGAGGACTAATCATTAGCGATAAATTTAGCGCCATAAGAGTATAGATCTGCAAGAAAAATTCAACTAAAAATCGTTTTGAGTTCATAACATAACCATCACATCACGTAAGAAAACTGTGTAAAACATCACCAGAAAATTAATTTCAACTCTTTGATAACCAGAGTAAAAAAATCCAATTAACCCTATTCAATACCTTTGAAATACCACCTTTTCAGCGAGGTTATTTTCTTTTGATTTTTCTACAAGAACGAAGACACATGGTGATATTCAGTACATTTAGCCATCACTTATTCAGCAAATTTAAAATAACGAACACATTTTAACCACTTAATCACCGTTATTACCAAGCGAACAAAAAAAGACCAAGCCAAGGATTTTTTAGCGCATTTTCCTCATCACATTTTTTCCGGCAAGAAATATCATTTTGTTATCAAAGTAAGCCGTTGAATAATCCAAGGACATAACGCTCTTCGACTGATTAAACACTTTCTCCTTGTCATTCTTGGCGGCAATCGTTCTGTCAAAATAAGTCAAAAAGCGCCCTTGTTTACACCCCATCACTCTGCTTTGCATAACATTCAGCTATTTTTTCGACTCACTATCGAATTATCACAAAATCCCAAAGTGTATAAGAGCAACTCATCTACAGTTATTTTTTAGAAGAATGAAAGCTCTTTAACCCGAAAAATTTATTTTTCACTTTTATTACAACACGTTAAGGAAAACCATTATGGCTATTAGTAAACATGGAATTGCCAGAAATGCCTTTAAGTTAAGCGCGGTAACAGCTTCTTGTCTTATGGCGTTTAATAGTTATGCAGCTGTAGATTGCAACACATTAACGGCTTGGGATGCTAATAAGGTGTACACCGGAGGACAAAAAGTCCAGCAAGAGGGCAACGCTTATAGTGCGAAGTATTGGACACAAGGTAATAGCCCAAAAGAGGCCGGAGAATGGGGTGCTTGGGCACTTGTCGACACTTGCAGTACCGATATCGTTACCAATGAGGTCCCCACCGTAGAGCTCACTTCACCAACAACCTCAACCTCAATAACCGAGGGTGATGTGGTGACATTAACCGCGAATGCTGCCGATTCTGATGGCAGTGTAGCCCGTGTCGATTTCTTAATCGATGGAACTATCATTGCCCAAGCTACCAGCACACCTTATTCAACAACTTGGACAGCCACTTCTGGCTCACACACTTTTAGTTCTATTGCTTATGATGACCAAGGTGCCAATAGTACAACCAGCTCCGTTTCTCTCGAAGTCCAAGCGAATCAAAATGGTAACCAAGCACCAAGTGTGTCAGTCGCGCTATCAAGTAACAGCGTTACCCTAGGTGAAATAGTGACCTTAACGGCAAGTGCCACCGATTCTGATGGCACAATAGATAAAGTCGATTTCTATGTCGCAGGTACCTTGGTTGGTACAGTGGCTTCTACTCCTTACACGCTTAATTACACCACCACTCAAACAGGCTCGCTGTCTGTGATAGCCAAAGCGACCGATAATAAAGGTGCAACGACACAATCAACCGCTGCCAGCTTACAAGTCACCAGCGATAATCCCATCACTGCAACCTGCCATCCTGATGGGTTGTATCAAACCGAAGGCGTCAATGTCCCTTATTGTGATGTTTATGATGAAGAGGGCCGTGAAATCATGGGCGCAGATCATCCTCGCCGTGTGATTGGTTACTTTACGAGTTGGCGTGCCGGTGACGATCCTCAAGCGGCGTACTTAGTAAAAGACATCCCATGGCAACAACTCACTCACATTAACTATGCCTTCGTCAGTATTGGCTCGGATGGCAAAGTGAATATTGGGGATGTTAACGATCCTGAAAACCCCGCAGTGGGTAAAACCTGGCCGGGTGTCGATGTCGATCCTGAGCTTGGTTTTCAAGGACATTTTGGCGCACTGGCCACTTACAAAAAGCGTTATGGTGTGAAAACATTAATTTCAATCGGTGGCTGGGCTGAGACTGGTGGCCACTTTGCTACCGATGGGTCACGTATTAATGATGGTGGCTTCTACACCATGACCACTAATGCTGATAGTTCTATCAATTATGCGGCGATTGAAAAGTTCGCCGATTCTGCGGTAGAGCTTATCCGTCAATACCAATTCGATGGCATTGATATCGATTATGAATACCCAACCTCCATGGCTGGTGCGGGTAACCCACTTGATAAAGAGATTATGGAGCCACGCCGTGCGCATCTTTGGGCTTCTTATCAAGTCTTAATGAAAATGTTACGTGAAAAAATCGATAAAGCATCTGCGCAAGATGGCGAATACTATATGCTCACCATTGCGGCTCCGTCTTCTGGCTACTTGCTTCGTGGTATGGAAACTTTTGATGTCACTCAATACCTCGATTACGTCAATATCATGACTTACGATTTACATGGGGCGTGGAACGATCATGTCGGGCACAACGCTGCCTTGTATGATACGGGCAAAGACTCCGAATTGGCGCAATGGAATGTATATGGCACCGCAGCTTACGGCGGGATTGGTTATCTCAATACTGACTGGGCATATCACTACTTCCGCGGCTCAATGCCTGCAGGTCGCATTAACATCGGCGTGCCCTATTATACCCGTGGCTGGCAAGGGGTGACTGGAGGCGAGCATGGTTTATGGGGTAAAGCCGCATTACCGAATCAATCCGAATGTGCTGATGGCACAGGTGAAGGAGAAAAAAACAATTGTGGCAATGGAGCCATTGGTATCGACAACATGTGGCATGATACCGACCCCAAAGGCAATGAAATGGGGGCTGGCTCTAACCCGATGTGGCATGCCAAAAACTTAGAGCAAGGTATTTGGGGCTCTTACGCCGCCGCGTATGGATTGCAACCCGACACCGACCCATCCGATGTCTTAACTGGTACCTATACCCGCTATTATGATGAGGTAGCGGTTGCGCCTTGGCTGTGGAATAACGAGAAAAAAGTCTTCTTATCCACCGAAGATAAACAATCAATCACCACCAAAGCCCAATATGTCATTGACCAAGGCATAGGCGGCATCATGTTCTGGGAATTGGCAGGCGACTACAGTTGTTACCTTTTAGATGCCAGTGGCAACCGCACCACCATCGATACGAGCGAACAAGCCTGTGCCTCTGGTAACGGTGAATATCACATGGGTAACACCATGACCAAAGCCATCTACGATGAGTTTAAATCGGCTCCCCCTTATGGCAACAAAGTCGCAACCGGAACGATGCCAGAACAAGTGGTGGATATTTTGGTCAATATTTCCGGCTTTAAAGTCGGCGCTCAAAACTATCCTATCAACCCAAAAATCACCTTTACTAACCATACAGGTCAAGACATTCCTGGCGGCACGGAATTCCAATTCGATATTCCGACCTCTGCGCCAGATAATGCCAAAGATCAATCTGGTGGTGGATTAACGGTGATTAACTCAGGCCACACCCGTGCTGACAATATCGGTGGCCTTGACGGTGTTATGCATCGCGTCGCCTTTACTTTGCCAACTTGGAAAGCGTTACCAGCAGGTGAAAGTTATGAGCTCGACATGGTGTACTACCTGCCCATTTCAGGTCCAGCGAATTACACCGTCAACATCCATGGTGTCGATTACGGCTTTAAGTTTGAGCACCCAGAACGACCCGTTGCAGATATCGATAACAACACTGGTAACGGTGATAACGGTAATGGTGATACTACTTGTCATGCTGATGGCCTAGTCACCTACCCAGACTTTCCGCAAAAAGACTGGGCCGGTAACCCAAGCCATGCTAATCAAGGTGACAAAGTCATTCATGATGGTGTCATTTATCAAGCAAATTGGTGGACGTCTGCAAAACCGGGGAACAATGCTGATTGGACCGAGGTATGTTCTTTATAAATCGGTAAAGCTTATATTGTTGAAGCGATCGCTTGGTCAGTGATATGAATAATTTTGTGATATCCAGGATTTAATCACATTGAGCAGGTAATTCGCTGGTTTATTAACCTATTAATCACAATTAAGTCCTGATTACACTCAACATAAAGCGCACTTCTTGGTTGCATGAAGTGCGCTTTTTTTGTCCGTTAAAATCATCCTTGATAATCATGAGTCTCACCAAGTCACCACTTTAAGGTGGCGATTATTTCACCGCACTTCATCGAGATCATCAACGGCGCTTTCAACCTGAAAACATACTATGCAGAAATAATATTCCGCTATTATTCTCACCAAAACCCCACAACAATCCATTAACAGCTAACCCCTCCAAAATCCATTACACATCAAACAATTAAGACTAATTCTACACTTAATTAAAATATAGAAATTCACTTACAAAACAACTAAATATCAATTCAACCTCAAGGTGTGAGCCAAATCTAACTTTTGCAATTTCCTTAAAAATTGTTTAGGGTACTAAACAATTTACAAAGCGCTGTTGTTTTAGTTTTGTAAAAAAGTAGCCAAGGAAGCTAAATAATGACTACCAAATTAGAAGTAAAAAACCTCTATAAAGTCTTTGGGGAAACTCCCGAAGATGCTTTCCCGTTAATCGAAAAAGGTCTTGAAAAAGACGAAATTTTTGAAAAAACCGGCCTTACCGTCGGGGTAAAAGATGTCTCTCTTTCAATCAATGAAGGTGAAATTTTCGTCATCATGGGGCTGTCAGGCTCTGGTAAATCGACACTAGTTCGCTTACTTAACCGTTTGATTGAACCGACCAAAGGCCATGTGTATTTGAATGGCAAAGACATTGCGGTAATTTCACCAGAAGAACTCCGTAGTGTACGCCGTAATAACATCAGTATGGTTTTCCAAAACTTCGCATTAATGCCTCACATGAGCGTGATAGAAAACGCTGCTTTTGGCTTGGAACTGTCCGGCGTTGATTTGGATAAGCGTAATGATGCTGCCCGCCAAGCTCTCACTCGAGTCGGGCTGGAAAGCCAATGTGATTCTTATCCTGATGAACTCTCTGGGGGGATGAAGCAGCGGGTTGGGTTGGCGCGAGCATTAGCCACCGACCCAGACATTCTGTTGATGGACGAGGCTTTCTCTGCACTCGATCCTTTAATCCGTACCGAAATGCAAGATGAGCTGATTCGTCTGCAAAACGATGATCGCCGCACCATTGTATTTATTTCTCACGACTTAGATGAAGCAATGCGAATTGGGGATCGTATTGCGATTATGCAAAACGGTATTGTGGTTCAAGTCGGTACGCCTGATGAAATTTTACAAAACCCAGCGAACGATTATGTCGCATCTTTCTTTAGTGGCGTGAATGTCGCCGATGTGTATTCGGCTAAAGATATTGCACGTAAGAAACCTGCCGCGGTATTTAAAAAAGGGGAAACTGATGGCCCAGCCGCTGCGTTACAAATTCTCTCGGATCAAGACCGCGATTACGGTGTAGTGGTAGATAAAGCCAATAAATACTCCGGTATCGTGTCGCAAGATTCTCTCAAAGCAGCTTATAAAGAAAAACGTCCTCTTAGCAGCGCCTTGCTAGAAGGCACCATTTCTTTAGATGCGGATACACCGGTTAGTGAACTGATCAGCAAAGTGGCCGAAGTCCCGTATGCGGTGCCTGTGGTCTCCAATGATAGTTCTTATCATGGTGTGATCACCAAAACCCGCCTGCTTCAAACTTTAGATAGAGAGTAATCATTATGACGACAGAAACAACCGTAAGTGCAGCACAGACTGCCGATCCGTGGGCTTCAGCCGCCGCAACAACATCAAACGATCCATGGTCAACCGCCAGTTCGGCTGACAGTGCAAGTTCATGGCTCAGTAATACCCCAACGCAACCCGTTGAGCACAGTATTAATTGGTCGCATCCGTTTAAAGATGCGGTGATCCCTTTCGATCACTGGGTAGAAACCAGCTTAAATTGGTTAGTGGCACATGGCCGCCCAATTTTCCAAGCAATTCGAGTGCCGATCGACTTTATTTTAACGTCATTTCAAACAGCGTTGGTTTCCACGCCTTCACTGATCATGATCGCTATCTTAGTCTTAATTGCTTGGCAGTTAGCCGGCAAAAAAATGGGGATCGCAACCCTTGCTTCACTTGCGGTGATCGGACTGATCGGCGCTTGGTCAGAAGCGATGGTGACCTTAGCCTTAGTATTAACTTCGGTGTTCTTCTGCCTCTTAATAGGGCTACCGATGGGGATTTGGCTCGCCCGCAGTGACTCAGCAGCCAAAATTATTCGCCCTATTTTAGATGCGATGCAAACCACGCCAGCCTTTGTGTATTTAGTACCCATCGTCATGCTATTTGGTATCGGTAACGTACCAGGCGTAGTTGTGACCATTATTTTCGCCTTGCCACCGATTGTCCGTTTAACCATTTTAGGTATTCAGCAAGTACCGGAAGAATTGATCGAAGCCGGTCACTCATTTGGTGCCAGCCCGAAACAAATGCTGTATCGCATTCAGCTTCCTTTGGCAACACCAACGATTATGGCCGGGGTTAACCAAACCTTAATGCTATCGCTTTCTATGGTCGTAATTGCCTCGATGATTGCCGTAGGCGGTTTAGGTCAAATGGTGTTACGTGGTATCGGGCGTCTTGATATGGGTCTTGCTGCGGTCGGCGGTTTAGGGATCGTGATTTTAGCCATCTTATTAGATCGTTTAACTCAAACCATTGGTATTTCAGCGCGAGACAAGAAAACCAAATGGTATGAAAGCGGCCCGGCGTCACTGGTTTATAAACTCATTAAGCCCAAAGCCAAAGCAGCGGTTAACTAAGCTTAACCGAACACAACCAATCTTGTAGGGGGCCTTGCGCCTCCTTCGAATGACCACAGATCACATCACTCGAATGTCATCTCGAATTCGAAAAGAAACGACACAACAGGAGAAATGATGAATACAACACGGATGAAAACCTTTTTTAGTACCACCTTATTGGCTTCAGCCACCTCATTTGC
This sequence comes from Vibrio aphrogenes, assembly GCF_002157735.2. NCBI lineage: Bacteria > Pseudomonadati > Pseudomonadota > Gammaproteobacteria > Vibrionales > Vibrionaceae > Vibrio > Vibrio aphrogenes. Next base: position 90,672 of record NZ_AP018690.1, on the reverse strand, counting down.
CGTCCATGCAGACAGCTTACCGGGTGAAGGCGTGAGTGTACAACCCGTTCAATCTACCGTCGCCGAAGAGACCTTTCAAACCTTGTTGGTTGATAAAGCGCTCGAAAAACTGGGATACGATGTCCAGCCAATAAAAGAAGTCGATTACAACGTTGGCTACACTTCTATTGCCAACGGAGATGCCACTTTCCTCGCAGTTAACTGGGCTCCGTTGCATGACGATAAATACAAACAAGCCGGTGGCGATGCAAAATTCTATCGTGAAGGGACTTATATTACCGGTGCCGCTCAAGGTTATTTAATTGACAAGAAAACCGCTGACCAATACGGCATCACCAATATTGGCCAATTAAAAGATCCTAAGCTTGCCAAACTGTTTGATACCAATGATAACGGTAAAGCCGATTTAACCGGTTGTAACCCAGGTTGGGGCTGTGAAGCCGTAGTGAACCACCAGCTAAAAGAGTTTGGCCTAGAAGACACCATAGATAACAACCAAGGTAACTATGCCGCGATCATCGCCGACACCATTTCACGTTACAAAAATGGCGAGTCGATCTTGTACTACACCTGGACTCCTTATTGGGTTAGTGGCGTCTTAGTTCCGGGTAAAGACGTGGTGTGGTTAGAAGTGCCGCATTCATCATTACCTGGTGATCGCGCCGATGTCGATACCACGCTACCTAATGGTAAAAACTACGGTTTCCAAATGAATAACATGCACATTATTGCCAATAAAAAGTTTGCGGAAGAAAACCCAGCTGCAGCGAAATTATTTGCCATCATGAAGCTCAATATCAATGACATCAGTGCAGAAAACTTAATGATGCAAAAAGGCCAAAATAAGCCTGCCGATATTGAAGCGCATGCCGATGCATGGATTAAAGCTCACCAGAAGCAATTTGATAGCTGGATTGAACAAGCTAAAGCAGCAGCTAAATAACGCTACGTTTATCACAGTTGAATCCCTTTCCTTCAAAGCTGCCCATTGCGGCAGCTTTTTTCTTTAATAACAATTCAAATAAATAAGAGTTAGCGATGAAAACCATCACCAAAACATTATACTTATCGGCTTTAACCAGTTGCACACTGTCTTTATCCCTTCAAGCCAATGAACTGCCGGGAAAAGGCATCACCGTACAACCCGTTCAATCCACCATTGCTGAAGAAACGTTCCAAACCTTGTTAGTCAACAAAGCCATGGAACAACTTGGGTATACGGTCAAACCAACTCAAGAAGTGGATTACAACGTGGCCTACACTTCCATTGCCAATGGTGACGCCACTTACCTTGCCGTCAATTGGGACCCACAGCAAAAAGACAAATACCAGCTTGGGGGCGGTGATGATAAGTTCTACCGTGAAGGTATTTATGTGAACAATGCCGCCCAAGGGTATTTAATTGATAAGAAAACCGCAGATAAATATCACATCAATAATCTTGGCCAATTAAAAGACCCTAAAATTGCCAAATTATTTGATTCAGATGGTGATGGCAAAGCAGATCTCACTGGCGGAGAACCGGGCTGGACAACGGAATCAATCATCAATCACCAAATCCAAGCCTATGGCCTGCAAGATACCGTCACCCAACGCCAAGGTAGTTATTCAGCCTTAATTGCCGATACCATTTCGCGTTATAAAAATGGCGAATCCGTACTGTACTATACCTGGACGCCTTATTGGGTCAGCAGCATTTTAATTCCGGGTAAAGATGTCGTGTGGCTACAAGTGCCTTTCTCTGCCATGCCAAAAGGCTTGCAACAAGATACCGCCCTTCCCAATGGCAACAACTACGGCTTCCAAATTAACACCATGCGCATCGTCGCCAATAAGCAGTTCGCTCAAGATAACCCCGCAGCGGCAAAACTGTTCTCCATCATGAAACTCGACATTGGTGATATTAGCCAACAAAACATGATGATGCGTAAAGGTCAAAATAAACCTGAAGATATCGAAGCTCATGCCAATGCTTGGATAAAATCCCATCAAAAACAATTTGATAGCTGGGTTAATCAAGCAAAATCAGTTATAAAGTAAAGACCACTCATAGAGCATAAACCAAGCGGCAGGCTGACTGTCGCTTTTCTACAAATTAATCCTTTTACAACATGAGGAATTATTGTATTTTCCTGCTCTCAAACACAGGGGCAATTATATGGATAAACACGAAGAAGTCTTGATCGCCATTCGACAAATCATTCGCGCGATCGATTTACACTCACGACAACTCAATAAAGAACTTGGTTTAACCGGCCCACAATTGCTAATCATGCGTTCAATTCGTGATTCTGGTGAAGTAACGATTCGACAGATTTCAATCAATACCAATATGAGTCAAGCAACGGCTACAACGATTATTGACCGTATTGAAAAGCGTGGCCTCGTTGAACGTCGCCGCAGTCAATTAGATAAACGCAAAGTACACGCCTACTTAACCGAAGAAGGCGCGGCACTGCTTGCTAAAGCACCTTTGCCATTGCAAGATCACTTTATTCAACGTTTTCAAAATTTAGAAAGTTGGGAACAATCCTTATTACTTTCTTCTGTACAACGCATTTCAACCATGATGAACGCCGCCGATCTGGATGTTGCCCCCTTACTTGAAGTGGGTAATATTGCCCATCATCAAGGCACACCAAGCAGCTAATAACGTTAAGTGAGATTTCAATGAAGTACGAATGGATTTTCTTCGACGCCGACGAAACATTATTTCATTTTGATGCCTTTCAAGGTATGCAACTGATGTTTAAGAGAAAAGGAATCACTTTCACTGAGCAAGATTTTGCTGACTATCAGGCAATTAATAAACCATTATGGGTCGACTATCAAAATGGTGACATCAGCGCCGAACAGCTAAAACACATTCGCTTTGAAGGTTGGGCCAATAAGCTCGGCACCACGCCATCAGAATTAAACTCAGCCTTCTTAGAGGCGATGGCCGACATCTGTTCGGTATTGCCGGGAGCTAAAGAGTTAATGGAAGCCATTGCCGGAAAAGCCAAAGTCGGCATCATCACCAATGGTTTTACTGATTTGCAAGAAATTCGCCTTGCTCGCACCGGCATGGATAAATACGTCGAACAAGTGATCATTTCAGAGCAAGTGGGTATCGCCAAACCCGATACCATCATCTTTGAACACGCCTTAAACCGCGTAGGTAATCCATGTAAATCCAAAGTGTTAATGGTGGGAGATAACCTGCATTCCGACATCTTAGGCGGGCTGAATTCCGGCCTAGAAACCTGTTGGTTAAACTCTCACGGCGCAACCGCCACAGATGGAATAACCCCGCATTATACGGTCAGTTCATTAAGTGAGTTACAAGCTATTTTACTGGCTTAAACTTACGGTCCTAACTCTACAAATTGCGATGTTAATATTAAAAAGAGCGACTGAGAGTCTCGGTGAGGTTCTCAGTTTATATTTGGTTATAAACTGAGAATTGCAGCGTTTAAAAAGAAGTGCTATCTATTATCAAGCTTTTGATGTCACTGAATCTCTAATAATAAGAGAACCTTTCGTGCAAATCTGCTCAGCCTTTGAGTGTTCACCGAGTAACGTTAATATACCCTTTTGAATCATCTTCTCTAAAGGAATACTGACTGAAGTTAAGCTCGGTGTTAAAAATGCGCCCATTTTACTATTATCAAAACCGGCGATTGAAATATCTTTAGGCAAATTAAATCCAAGCTCTACAAAGGCTTTCATCGCACCTAATGCCATATCATCATTCCCTGCTAATACCGCACTAAAATGAGCGCCGCTATTCACTAATTGTTTTGCTGCTTGGTAGCCACTCTCAGAGGTCCATTGTGCGGAAATAACAAGCTCAGGATTAATCGAAATATCGTGTGATAGTAATGCATCTTGATAAGCTTGTAAGCGTTGGATACCCGTTGATGAGTCCGCAAGACCTGAAATAAAAGCAATATCTTGGTGGCCTTGATCTATTATATGCTCCATCATTAAGGAGGCATTTTTATAATGATCTGTCGTGATGCAATAACCAGAATCTGCGGTAAGATCACGATTTAAAATAACAATAGGTATCGAGGTTGAGTCTCTAATTTCTTTTAAATCTTTTTCTGTCAGATACTTAGGGTAAACAATAATTCCAGCGCACTTCATATCAAGTAAAAAGTTGATCGCATTTTTTTCATCTCTCGCACTGTGCTTACCATCGGCCATCACAAGCTGACGACCATGTTGCTCACTAAATGAAGCGGCATAATAAACAAGAGATGAAAAATAAGGGCCATCATACAAAGCATTGGTAACAACAAAACCGATAAAATTAGTCTTCTGGTTCGCCAATTGCTGGGCTAAAAGATTGGGACGATAACCCGTTTCTTCTATGGCTTTAAATACTTTCTCTGCCACTTCTCGGCGAACAATATTTTTACCGTTCAGTACTCTCGAAACAGTGGATTTAGAAACACCAGCTTTTTGAGCCACATCACGCATGGTTACCATTTGTTTATTCCTTTGACCTAAAATAAATTAGCCGGTCTCAAAACCGGCTAATTGGGTCATATTAAAGCGTCTCTCCATTTGACGCAATCACGTCTTTATACCAATTAAAAGACTTTTTACGTGAACGCTCTAATGTCCCAGATCCATCATTATGCTTATCAACATAAATAAATCCGTAGCGTTTTTTCATTTCACCTGTCGTGAATGATACTAGATCAATACAGCCCCAAGGGGTATATCCCATAAGTTCAACCCCATCTAAAGTGACGGCTTTTTTCATTTCTTGAATATGGGAACGTAAATAATCTATACGGTAATCATCATTAATTTCGCCGTTATTTTCCACAACATCAACAGCACCAAATCCATTTTCTACAATAAACAACGGAGCCTCATAACGCTCATATAACGACGTCAAACAATAACGTAAACCAACTGGATCGACAGGCCAGCCCCAGTCACTTGCCGTAATATAAGGGTTCACTACCGAATTAACATGACTCCCATCGACACTTTCAGCCACAGATCGCGTTGACGTTGAGTCTACTGTGTTTGACATGTAATAGCTGAAACCTAAATAGTCACACTTACCCTCTTGTAAGATTTTTTCATCTTCTGGCTCAATTTGAATATGATAGCCTTTCTGCTTCCATTCCGTTAAAGCGTAGCTAGGATAATGCCCCCTCATCATAACATCTGAGAAATAATAGCGATCACGCATAGCAATTTGTGCAGTCATTACATCATCAGGTTTCGAGGAATATGGATAAAATGGCACCATTGCGCACATCGAACCCATTAATAAATTTGGATTTAAGTCATGCGCTTGTTTTACAACTAAAGCACTGGCGACAAATTGATGATGTACCGCTTGATACATTGCTTCTTCTGGACGTTCTTTTTGAGAAAATTTCACCCCAGAGCACATCCAACCAAAAATATCAGTGGATACATTCTTTTGGTTATTGATTTCATTAAAAGTCATCCAATACTTTACTTTATGTTGATAACGCTTAATAACCGTCATGGAATATTTAACAAAATAATCAATGACTTTTCTACTCATCCAGCCATCATATTTTTCCGCTAAATAATAAGGCATTTCAAAATGACTCAACGTAATGACGGGTTCAATTCCATATTTCAATAACTCATCAAAAAGATCATCATAAAACTGCAAACCTGCCTCACAAGGTTCTTGCTCATCACCATTAGGAAATATGCGTGTCCAAGCAATACTGGTTCTAAAACATTTGAATCCCATCTCTGCAAATAACTTAATATCTTGCTTATAACGATGGTAAAAATCGATCGCGACCTGATTTGGATAATTTTCACCATCGATCACACCATCGGTGATCTGTCTTTGTACGCCATGTTGTCCTGCGGTTAAAACATCAACAACACTGATACCTTTCCCATCAAGATTCCAACCACCTTCAAGCTGATGAGCCGCAACCGCACCACCCCATAAAAAATCTTCTGAAAAATAATTCTTGTTCATATAATCTCCTTATTACGACATTTGGATTATTGGTTGGCCCATTTGTACAAATGGGTAAGATTTAAAGTCTAATTGGAATTCATCACTGTTGAGGACAATAAATGGAGTAGTAAGATCATACCCAGCCTCTTCAATCGCAGCCTTATCAAACTTAATTAATGCCTCACCTGCTTTAACTTCTTGCCCTAATGTCACTAGTGTTTCGAAATATTGACCTTTTAGGTTTACCGTATCTAATCCAACATGAATTAACAGTTCAGCCCCATTACGACAAGTGAGTCCAATCGCGTGCTGACTATCGATAACCGAGGACACCACGGCATCACAAGGTGCAAATACCTGACCATCACGAGGTTGAAATGCCACACCATCACCGAGAAGTTTTTGAGCAAAACTTGCATCATTAACGGATTCTAAAGAAACCATCGCTCCATTTATTGGACTACTGAGTCCCAAGTCTTTCACCATCTTAGTTGTGGCAGTTCCTTCAGCAGGATGCTCTGAAGAAGTAACAGCTGCTTCTTTAGGGTCTTCAAAGCCTACGATATAAACCAACCCAAATGTCACAACAATAGTGGTTATCACACCGATTAACTCACCAATAAATGAGCTACTATTTTCAAGGCTAATAGCATTCATTATGGTTAGTAGTCCCGGTAAACCAGCATACGCGTAGTAATAGCTTCCAAATAAACTCGCTACAACAGCTCCAATAGCTCCGCCTATACAACCGCAGATGAATGGTTTTTTCAGCCTTAAAGTCACCCCATATAACGTCGGTTCTGTAATACCAAAGATTGCAGTCACCCCAGCAGAAAATGACGTGGTTTTGAATTTTTTATTTCTAGATTTAAATCCAACAGCAAACGCTGCAGCCATTTGGGCCACGACGGCCATTGTTTGAAATGCTTGAAAGGAATCTCGCCCATAGAGATCAAAGTTTGCGACAATCACAGGAGTAATCCCCCAATGAACCCCAAAAATAACGATAACTTGCCAAATACCACCAATTAATGCAGCCGCAATTGCAGGTGAGGTTTCAAATAGCCAATTATAACCATTGGCAATTCCAACCGCTGCTCCATTACTTATTGGTCCAATCAAAATAAGAGTCACTGGCACCATAATCACCATACAGACCAATGGGGTAAATAATTCACTCACAACATCAGGAATAATTTTCTTCGCGTACTTTTCAACATAAGATAGTCCCCAAACCATAAAAATAGGCGGTAAAACTGAAGAGGTATATATTGTTTGAGCTAAAGAAAATCCGAATAAAGTAATTTCTTCCCCATTTGCAATTCTTGTTGCCATTGCCGCCCAATCAGGATTAATTAAGGCACAACTGCATAATACTGCGATAAAAGGAGAGCAGTTAAAATGCTTAGCAGCGGTTATTGCAATAAAAACAGGTAAAAATACAAATGGCGTCCAAGACATAAAATTAAAAATAGCAAAGGTACCTAAAGAGGTGACTTCAGGATAAAAATACTTGGTAATAATTAATATCCCTTGTAATAAACCTGCTGCAGCGAGTACAAAAACAATGGGCGCAAATATGGCGGACATTGATCCAATAACCGCATCAACAATTCTAATTTTATGGTCACTATCAATAAGTTTCTCGTCGACGATACCTGACAAAGCCTCATACACATCAGAAACATGTGTACCAATCACAACTTGAAACTGCCCCCCGCTTTGTACAACCGTAATAACCCCAGGCATTTGTTTTATCTTAGATTCTGCATCTAATGGTACTTCTTTTAAAACCAAACGCAGACGAGTCGCACACCGAGTAAAACTCACAATATTTTGTTCATTACCAACTGCAACTAAAATGTCTTTCGCAAGTTGATGATAATTTCTTATTTTTTTCATTTCATCGTCCTTCCCATTTTCGTTTCCCCTTCATCACTCTGAAACCGATTTCAGAATAGGCACGAAGAACACCCTCTGCAACCGGTTTCAGGTAAAAACGTGCAGAATGTATCATTTTTTATTTCTTATAAAACAAATAAAAATTTGCTTTTTATACGTTATTTGTTTGTTTTTAATAAAAATTAAATGACTCTATTTATTTTTAGAACCACAAATATAATTCAAATTTTTATTGTTCTAAGAAGGATGATATTGTTAAAGCGATATTCATTGAATCAGAACAATAACATTATTGCTCGCTAAAAATTCACTTATATTCAATGGAATTTAGGTAGGCAATAAAGAAATTAATAAGGCTGCAAGTAGAAACCCACAGCCTATTTCATTTATTGGGAAAAATTAGGATAAATCAGTATTCTTACTATTAGATGTTTTTACTGATGAAAAACGTTACTTTTTCTTGCTCAATTTGACCAAGGTTTCATGCCAGGCAGTATTACCATCTCGCTTAGAAACATCGTACTCAGCACAGAACTGAGAAATGGTCATATTGCTATCGCCCGTGGCCAGTTTTAATGCCAATTGTACTTGTTGCAGTTTGCCTTGTAAGCGGAGTACTTGCCCAGCATTAGGATTCTTTTCTTTCGCATATTTTAGCGCAGCGTGTTTACGCTCTGCCGCCCCCGCTCTGCGATCAGCTTCAGCCAATAAGTATTTTAGTTGTGCGACACTTTTGCCCTTTTTAAACGCAGGATCAAGCAGTTCAACGCATTCATCAAATGATGGATTCACTACGTAAGGATCAATTTTCTGAGCTTGTTGACGCATCCACTTTAATGCGAGTTCTTCATCGGACATAACGGAATCTTTTCAAAAAATGGCTTAGTATGGTATCGCTCAATCATGAAGGGTTGCAATCAAAAGTTAACAATCACAGGGCATGCTCATTTCACAACCAGCACAATTAGGCTTTCTTAACGTATTTTGCCGACACCATCATGTCGCCCGCACCGACTAACTTACAATCCAGTTCATGATCTTTGCCTTCCACAATACGGCGAATTGAACCTTTAGTCCCAATTTTCAATACTTGTGAAGTACCGGTCACTTTCAGGTCTTTAATCAGAGTAATTTTATCGCCCTCTTGCAGCGGCGTCCCATTGGTATCACGAGCAACAAAAACATTCTCAAGCTCTTCTTGAGGATTCCACTCATAAGCACATTCTGGGCAAATCAATTGCGCCTGATCTTGGTACACATATTCCGACTGACAATTTGGACAAGCAGGTAAAGACATGGTTTTCCTTAATAATTAAAATGAAACAATAGGTTATATAATGAGTGCTCACATATTTCACTCACTCAAGCAGCGAATCAATTACTTTAATGATTCAAAAGCCTGTTGAATAAAGCCAATCAACTTACGCAAGCGTTGTGGCTGATTTAAGCAATACACTTTCGGTACACGTATTAAACCACAACCCGCAATCGCAGCGTAAACGAGTGAACGGCGTGTGCATTCGTGAAATCGTCGTCGCGGCGACACGTCAAACCATGTAGCCACCACATGAATATATAACGATAAATAAACCAGTGGGCGAGGTAGGGTTGCTGGTTTATTTCGACTCATTTTGTCATCCTCTCCGACAAAATAAATTGTACCCTCTCTTGAACTGAGGCCTTAGGTACTTCCAGCAAGTCATAACCGAGTTCTTGATAAACTTGCTTCATCATTTCATAGGTAGCAACCGCGGTGGAAAAATCTTGTTTTCTCTCACGATCATTAACGTAAATTTCTTGCCATGGCGGGAAGATAAAAACTTGCTTCGAATAACGATATGTTTTGCAGCAATGTATAATTTCATCGGCAATTGGCAAGCTCTCGAGCTTTGAATAACCATAACTATCCACTATGCCTCGATCAAAAAATACAGCTTGTGGTGAGTCTTTATAGTGATGATACAAGCGTTGATCTTCTCGTAGCATCGCATCTCTAAATTTAACTTTATCTGCCCAAGGTAAAGCATCGCCACCTTCCGTCAGTTGCTGTTGAATCACCGCACGTCCCGATTCTGGAGCACAAACATGCCCTAAGCGTTTAAGCTCAGTAATAACGGATGATTTGCCAGAGCCAGGTCCACCCGTGAACACATAATAAGCTAATGATTTTATCGTTAACCCTTTTGAAGACTAAGTATTAATTGAGATAAAAAAGAAATAGAAAATAGAAAATAGAAAATAGAAAATAGAAAATAGAAAAAGATAAGAAATGAAAAAAGAGATAAAAGAAGAGCTACTTGTAGCAGCAGAGATGATTTTAATTGAAGCAAGAAAAAACGCCAGCACGAATAGAAGACATCAGTGCTGGCGGAGAGAGTTAAACTCTTAATTACACGCCACGATAATAACGCTGCGGGACAAACGGCATTTTTTCTACCGTCATCGGCAATTTCTTACCACGCACATCGGCGAAAATTTCACTACCAATTGTAGCAAATTCAGTCGCCACATACGCCATCGAGATCGGTTTGCCCGCTGTCGGGCCTGCGGTGCCACTGGTGACAATGCCGATTTCGTTATCGTTAGCATCAAACAATTTGCAGCCTTCACGTACGGGCGCTTTGGTTTGACCCACTAACCCTACACGCTTACGTGACACCTCTTTGGTTACGATTTGCGTTAAGATGATATCGGCTCCAGGGAAACCGCCAGCACGCTCACCGTCGGAGCGGCGTGGTTTGCTAAGCGCCCATAATAAGCTCGCTTCTACAGGTGTCGTGGTGGTATCAAGATCATGGCCATATAAACATAAGCCGCATTCTAAACGTAGCGAGTCACGTGCCCCGAGCCCAATCCATTCAACTTCTTCACACTCGGTAAGCTTATTTGCAAGTGCCACAGCATGTTGATTAGGAACGGAAATTTCATAGCCATCTTCACCGGTATAACCCGAACGACTAACAATGCATTCAATGCCGTCGATGTCGAGCACTTGTATATCCATAAATAACATAGCGGCGACATCCGGTTGAAAACGTGCCAACACCTCCGAGGCTTTCGGGCCTTGCAATGCAAGTAAAGCGCGATCATCAATCACTTCTAATTCCACCTCGTGCGGCAAATGAGCTTGTAAGTGAGCAATGTCTTGCGCTTTACAAGCCGCATTAACTACTACAAACAGATAATCACCAAGGTTAGCCACCATGAGATCATCCATGATGCCGCCTTGCTCATTCGTAAAGAATGCATAACGCTGCTTGCCCGATGGCAGATCAATGATATCGACAGGCACTAATGCCTCTAACGCAGCAGCGGCCCCTTCACCTTTTAGGCGCAGTTGCCCCATGTGTGAAACATCAAAAAGACCAGCAGCCTCACGAGTATGCAAGTGCTCTTTTTTCACGCCAAGTGGGTACTGAACGGGCATGTTATAACCCGCAAATGGCACCATTTTTGCGCCCGCTTCAACATGAACGTCATACAGCGGGGTATTAAGCAAAGTTTGTGTCGATTGTTCTGTCATTTATCCTCCATCAGGCTTGCGCCGTCATAACAGATGTACAACTAGTCTGTTGCATCTTTAATCGTGACATCTTTTCCAGCGAAAAAGTCACGGGTAAGTTTAAACACTACTGGGCTGAGCAAGACCAAAGCAATCAAGTTTGGAATTGCCATCATGGCATTCATGGTATCGGCCAGTAGCCAAATAAAGTTAAGTGAACTCATCGCGCCCACTGGAACGGCTAACACCCACACAATGCGAAACGGTTTAATCGCTTTGGCACCAAATAGGAATTGCACACATTTTTCACAATAAAAACTCCACCCCAAAATGGTGGTGAAAGCAAAAATGGCTAAAGCGATAGCAACAATCACATGACCAAACGAGAAAGTGCCAGCAAAAGCGCTTGAGGTTAATGTCGCCCCAGTTTCGCCGGATACCCACTCACCAGATAAAATGATGGCAAAACCAGTAATAGAACACACAATAATGGTATCGATAAAAGTGCCTAGCATCGCCACTAAACCTTGCTTTACTGGGTTCTTCGTTTTTGCTGCCGCATGGGCAATCGGTGCTGACCCTAAACCAGCTTCGTTAGAAAATACCCCACGCGCCACACCAAAACGAATCGCGGCCCATACGGCTGCGCCAGCAAAACCACCTTGTGCAGCCACAGGGCTAAAGGCACTTTCAAGGATCAAAGCAAACGCCGCTGGAATATCACTAATATGGGCAATCACCACACCCAAACCCGCCACAATGTAAAACAGGGCCATAATAGGAACTAACTTGCCAGCAACATCCGAAATACGTTTGATCCCGCCAACTAATACCAAGCCCACCAAAATCATCAACACAATGCCGGTAATCACTGGAGAAATACCAAAATTACTGCTTAAAGCATCCGCTACTGAGTTCGCTTGTACTCCGTTCCCAATACCAAAACCTGCAACGGCACCAAAAATCGCAAATAATGTGCCAAGCCATGCCCACTTTTTCGATAAACCATTTTTGATGTAATACATTGGACCACCAACGTAATTACCATTTTCATCCTTTTCACGGTAGGTCACCGCACACACCGCTTCGGAATATTTAGTCGCCATTCCCACTAAGGCGGTACACCACATCCAAAACAACGCTCCCGGTCCTCCGAGTGCGATGGCAGTCGCAACACCTGCGATATTTCCGGTTCCAATCGTGGCAGAAAGTGAGGTCATCAAGGCATTAAAAGGGGTAATATCTCCTTGTGATGAGCTACTGCGGCCACTCCATAATAATTTAAACCCTTGCGGTAATTTTAAAATCGGCATGAATCTTAAACCGAGCATCAAAAACAGCCCGACCCCTAAGATCATCACCAACATTGGGACACCCCAAACCACCCCGTTAATTGCTGAAACTAAATGAGTTAATGCTTCCATGTGAAGTCCTTTTCTTTATGATTGTTATTCAACCATGCTTCAAAGTTGAGTCGAACTCTTACTCAAAACATAAATAGAACCAGAGACATGCAAAAACTGCTCCATAGCGCATGTTCTGAATAACTTCATCATAAGCATGAAAAATCATCACACCCAGTTTCAATTGCAAAAATGTGAAAACACCCTCGAATTGATAACAAACATTCAACAAATCCTATCTTTTTTGTCGGCCACTTTTTGATAAGCCGTTTTTTATAACGAGATTATTTCGCGGTTACCCATAAAATCAGCGCATCTTCTTCACTGACGGAAATTAAGGTATGCCCCATACTGGCATCGTAATACACACTGTCGCCCTGTTTTAGTTCAACCGGTTGATAAAATTCAGAATAAAAACGAACATCACCTTCAAGTACCAGCAAAAACTCTTCACCATCATGGCGAATCCAATCTTGGTAATCCTCAAAACAACGTGAACGAATGCGGCTTTTAAACGGCACCATTTTTTTATTAGATAATTGAGTCGCGAGCAATTCATGTTCATAAGTCGTGGTTGGGTGTGGCTTACCTTCCCCAGCACGGGTAATGTCTCTGCGCCCGACGGCACTGGGCTGTTTTGGCGGCTCAAAAATTTGTGGGATCGGCATATCCAACCCGGTTGCGAGCTTTTGTAACGCTTGAAACGTAGGTGAGATTTGCTCATTCTCAATTTTAGATAACGTGGAACGCGCTAACCCGGTACGCTTACTGGCTTCTTCCAAGGTCAAGCCCATTTGTAAACGGATATCTTTTAAACGCTGACCAAGATTAAGTGGTGTGAGAGATTGGTCTGGATCGTCCGATTGAAAATTCATGGGTTGCGTATTTGTTAATAAATTGCTTTTGTTTTTAGCTTCTAAATTCACCGACATCCCCTATCGTATGCTATCCCTATCCACAATGATTGACTGCTAATCCATTCTTTAGGTTGCTTAACTCTGTTAATTGGCAATTGAGTGTTATTTTTCTTTTTTCGCTCAAAGTTACTAATTACACCAAAGCAAACGATTGCTTTCTGCATCTTACCTATTCAAAGTGACAGATTAAAGGGAAACCATTTCCTAAAAGGTGCGGTAGATAACAAAAATGGAAATCTTGTTTCTTATAGGAAACTTTTGGTTGAATAATCAACTTATGAAAAGTATGTTAATAGAATCTTATTTGGGGTGGCTGAGGATTTTCCATGTCACACCAAGCCACAAGACGGCTAACCCGCTAACGATTAGCTTAACGGTTGGCACTTAATAATGGCGATTTTTTGGAATTTCACACTCAATGATTTTACCCAAAGTCATTGGAGTTGCATCGAAGCGGCTAGCGCGCCTATATGATTGAGGCAATCAATGCCGTCGAAAAAGAGGCAACTTAATACCAAGGGTATAAACTGGAAAATGCTTTCGTTTTTTAAGCCCACAAGCAAACGATTGCGTAGCCACTCATTGATTAGAACAACTTTCTCTTTTTAGGAGTAAACAGAATGGACATGACTCTAAAATTTACCACTAGCCACGAATGGGTTCGCGATAACGGCGATGGCACTGTCACCATTGGCATTTCTGAACATGCACAAGAAATGTTGGGCGATGTGGTGTTTGTTGATCTACCAGAAGTGGGTGACACCATTGATGCAGGCGATAGCTTTTCTCTTGTTGAGTCGGTAAAAGCAGCGTCTGACATTTATGCTCCTGTTACTGGCGAAATTGTTGAAATCAACGAAGAACTAGAAGACAGCCCTGAATTGATTAATAGCGAGTCATACGAAGGTGGCTGGATTGTCAAAGTGAAGCTAGACGATCCTTCTGAATTAAACGATCTACAAGATGCAGAAGAGTATCTTGCGAGTATTGAAGAAGATTAAAAGATAGGTGCGAGTACGCTTCGCTCCGAGTTTCGAGAAAAAGCAAACTAATTGATAACAATTGAAAACGTCATCCTGAAAAGTGACGTAGGAGCGCTGTTTAGGATCTCATAAAGCATTGAGATCCAGCAAAGGATTGAGAGTCAGCACCTTAGGAGATTCCGACTCTTCTCGCTTAGGCTCATGTATGGAATGACAGCTTTTTTAGAAACTCGTGGCTAGGCCGCTTCGCTACTCGTCACTCGAGAAACGAACAGCGTAGCGCCCGAGAACCTATCACCGCCTACAAAGTCAGCCATTCGCTGGCTTTTCATTTAGTTCAGGTAACACTATGACAAATCTAATCAATGAGTTAAGTAACAGCCAAGAGTTTATCGGCCGTCACAATGGCCCAAGCCACACCGAGCAACAAGCCATGCTCGACATCATTAATTCACTCAGTGAGAGCAAAGCGGATTCTCTTGATCACTTAATCGAACAAACCGTTCCCGCTAAAATCCGCTTAGACAATGCCATGTCACTCGATGCGCCGATGAGCGAAGCGGACATGCTCGCCAAAATCAAAACCTTTGCAGACATGAATACCGTGCAACGCACCTTCATTGGCCAAGGTTATTACAACAATTTCACGCCCAACGTCATCTTACGTAACGTGCTTGAAAACCCAGGTTGGTACACGGCTTATACCCCTTATCAGCCAGAGATTTCACAAGGTCGTTTGGAGTCCTTGTTGAATTATCAACAAATGGTGATCGACCTAACCGGAATGGACATTGCCAACGCCTCACTGCTGGATGAAGCCACGGCGGCCGGTGAAGCAATGACGCTGTGCAAACGTGCCGGCAAGAGTAAAAGTAATGTCTTCTTTGTGGCAGATGATGTACACCCACAAACCATCGAAGTCGTGAAAACCCGAGCAGAATTTATCGGCTTTGAGGTACTGGTTGGCGACATGGACAGCCTGCCGCAACAAGACGTATTTGGTGCGCTCTTGCAATATCCAAGCACCACGGGTGAAGTGCGTGATTTAACCGACATTATTGCCGCAGCCCAAGCCAATAAAACATTGGTCACCGTCGCAACCGACCTACTCGCTTCAACCTTGTTAAAACCTGCGGGTGAAATGGGCGCGGATGTGGTGATTGGCTCTGCGCAACGTTTCGGTGTGCCTATGGGTTACGGTGGCCCACACGCAGCATTTATGGCAACACGTGAAAAACACAAACGTACGATGCCGGGCCGCGTGATTGGTGTCTCAATTGACAGCAAAGGCAATCAGGCCCTTCGTATGGCGATGCAAACTCGTGAGCAACATATTCGCCGCGAAAAAGCCACCTCCAACATTTGTACTGCGCAAGCGCTGCTCGCCAACATGGCCTCGTTCTACGCGGTATATCATGGCGCACAAGGGTTACGAACTATTGCTCGTCGTACCCATCATTTTACGGCTATTTTAGCAGCGGGCTTAACCTCTGCCGGCTACAAACTGGTGCATGAGACTTTCTTTGATACCATTACCATTGATAGCCAAGAGCAAACTGAGCATTTATACCAAGCCGCACAACAAGCCGGCATTAACCTACGTAAATTCGACGATAAGATTGGTATCAGCCTTGATGAAACCACCAAAGCCGAAGACATGACCGCGCTGTTTGCAATCTTCTCCATCGAAGGAAGTGTTGATGCGTATTCAAGCGACATCGCCGCTAACGAATTTGCAGCCATTCCAGTGGCTTGCCAACGCACCTCCGAATTTTTAACTCACCCGGTCTTCAATACCTACCGCAGCGAAACCCAAATGATGCGCTACTTGAAGAAACTGGAAAACAAAGATTTCTCATTAACCCACGGCATGATCCCACTGGGTAGCTGTACGATGAAACTCAATGCCGCCGCAGAAATGATCCCGATCACTTGGCCTGAGTTTGGTTCCATCCACCCATTCGCGCCTATGGAGCAAGCCACCGGCTACACGGCCCTTGCTGATTCATTGAAAAAGCAATTATGTGAAATCACCGGCTATGATGAATTTTCATTGCAACCTAACTCAGGTGCTTCTGGTGAATATGCTGGCTTGATCGCGATTCAACGCTATCACCAAAGCCGTGGCGAAGGTCATCGTAATGTGTGTTTGATCCCAAGTTCGGCACACGGCACTAACCCAGCCACCGCCTCCATGGTTTCAATGAAAGTCGTGGTCGTGATGTGTGATGAATACGGCAACATTGACTTGCAAGATCTGGCGGCGAAAATCGACAAACACCACAGCCACCTTTCCAGCATTATGATCACCTACCCATCGACTCACGGTGTGTATGAAGAACAAGTGCAAAAAGTATGTGACATGGTGCATGCTGCTGGCGGTCAAGTTTACTTAGATGGTGCAAACATGAACGCACAAGTTGGCTTAACCAACCCCGGCGTGATTGGCGGTGATGTATCGCACTTAAACCTACACAAAACTTTCTGTATTCCACATGGCGGCGGCGGCCCAGGCATGGGACCAATTGGTGTGAAATCGCATCTTGCACCTTTCCTACCAGGACACATTCAAAATGGCGTTATCGGCAAAGACTACGCTGTATCAGCGGCGGATCTAGGTAGTGCCTCTATTCTGCCAATCTCATGGGCTTACATCACCATGATGGGCGGCCAAGGGCTCACCGAAGCCACCAAGATTGCGATTTTAAATGCCAACTACATCATGGAACGCCTGCGTCCTCACTACCCAGTGCTGTACCGTGGTCACAACGGTCGCGTAGCGCATGAATGTATTATTGACATTCGCCCACTCAAAGAAGCAACCGGCATCAGCGAAGAAGACATTGCTAAGCGTTTAATGGACTACGGTTTCCACGCGCCAACCATGTCATTCCCAGTTGCCGGCACATTAATGGTCGAGCCAACCGAGTCTGAAGACAAAGCCGAACTCGACCGCTTCTGTGACGCCATGATCGCAATTCGCCAAGAGATGGACAAAGTACAACAAGGTGAATGGCCACTCGACAATAACCCGTTGGTGAACGCACCACACACCCAAGTTGATTTAATGAGTGCCAAATGGGATCACCCATACACTCGTGAAGAGGCTTGCTTCCCATCAGCACAAGCGAAAGCTGCCAAATACTGGCCAACCGTCAACCGTGTCGATAACGTCTACGGTGACCGAAACCTAGTGTGCTCTTGCCCAAGTATTGAGAATTATCAATAAGGGTTTAAGGGAAAATAAAATGAGAAAAAGTGAGCACTGAGAGGCGCTCACTTTTTTGTTGTTTGAGATAAACAAGAAAAATCACCCAGCCTCACATCAAAATACTTTCCATATATTTTCCTCTTTACATCTCGCTTCTTTATAAGCTGCCTATGCGGCAGTGAACCGTTTGATGTATTCGTCATCGCCACGTTCTTCTTTCTAAGCTGCCTATGCGGCAGTGAACAACCGTGGCGTGTCTTTGTTGCATTCGACTCTTTTCTAAGCTGCCTATGCGGCAGTGAACGATCAGTTCACACATAGCTGCACCGATTTGGTTTTCTAAGCTGCCTGGGAGGCAGTGAACTGGTAACACACTAAAAACACACAACAGGCGATTTTCTAAGCTGCCTGGGAGGCAGTGAACGTGTTGCGCACGGTGGTATTGATGAAATCCCCTTTCTAAGCTGCCTGGGAGGCAGTGAACTTAAAGGCGGTTTTTGTTCTTCTGTTCCACAATTTCTAAGCTGCCTGGGAGGCAGTGAACTACAAGCCTTTACTTATGATTATATGCTGTGTTTTCTAAGCTGCCTGGGAGGCAGTGAACAATAAGCGTTATTCGTATCACTTGGAGTGCTTTTTCTAAGCTGCCTGGGAGGCAGTGAACTTTTTATACTTAACTTCTTGGAATGCTTGCACTTTCTAAGCTGCCTGGGAGGCAGTGAACTTATGCCAGCTATACTTATTCCAGCTTTGCAATTTCTAAGCTGCCTGGGAGGCAGTGAACCATACACTATCGACGGCAAGTTAGCACACGGATTTCTAAGCTGCCTGGGAGGCAGTGAACATCCGCGCTCTCTATCCATAACAAGCATATTATTTCTAAGCTGCCTGGGAGGCAGTGAACGTGAAAGCTGAGGTTTGCCAGTTTTCAGGGTGTTTCTAAGCTGCCTGGGAGGCAGTGAACAATTAAGACTTCCACTTCCTAAGCTTCATATATTTCTAAGCTGCCTGGGAGGCAGTGAACTTGCGGAAGTGTTTGGCATTCCGGTGCGTGTGTTTCTAAGCTGCCTGGGAGGCAGTGAACGTGATTACAAGCCTGAACTAACCGAAGGGCAATTTCTAAGCTGCCTGGGAGGCAGTGAACTGTATGTGCAAACCTATGCGCAAGTCATTGATTTTCTAAGCTGCCTGGGAGGCAGTGAACTGAATAAGGCTTCTGATCGTGAAGTCCCATCATTTCTAAGCTGCCTGGGAGGCAGTGAACTTAGTGGCAATCATTTGTTCAATTGCGCCATTTTTCTAAGCTGCCTAGGAGGCAGTGAACTTTTTGCGGTAACGTGCAGCGCGTTCTGCTGGTTTCTAAGCTGCCTGGGAGGCAGTGAACGTGATGTGATGCTCGATGTTGCCGACAACATATTTCTAAGCTGCCTGGGAGGCAGTGAACAAGTAGTTGTTATTGGTTGCGAACATTCGCAATTTCTAAGCTGCCTGGGAGGCAGTGAACAAGCGAGAGTACGCATCTTTCTGTGCTCCTGTTTTCTAAGCTGCCTGGGAGGCAGTGAACTTAAAGACGGCAAGCAATATATGAGCTTTGACTTTCTAAGCTGCCTGGGAGGCAGTGAACCTCGTTTTTTGAACATGGTAACAACGCCTAAATTTCTAAGCTGCCTGGGAGGCAGTGAACCAGAGCGTAAAGATGCGTTCAATATTGTGCGTTTTCTAAGCTGCCTGGGAGGCAGTGAACCCTTCAATATTCCAATCTCTGCAAACTCAACATTTCTAAGCTGCCTGGGAGGCAGTGAACGTCTGTGAAGTTGGTTGACCGTTTTGCTGATTTTTCTAAGCTGCCTGGGAGGCAGTGAACAAAAAGATTTGAATGTTGAAGTTGGGGGGGCTTTTCTAAGCTGCCTGGGAGGCAGTGAACCTGTTGTTTCCGATGCTCAACGCTACGGTATATTTCTAAGCTGCCTGGGAGGCAGTGAACCCTATTCAGTGTTGCCGCCCTATTATACTCATTTTCTAAGCTGCCTGGGAGGCAGTGAACAACGATAAAGCTTAACAATGGAAGGCTCAACATTTCTAAGCTGCCTGGGAGGCAGTGAACATCCGCGCTCCCTATCCATAACAAGCATATTATTTCTAAGCTGCCTGGGAGGCAGTGAACAAAAAGGGGAGGTATTAGCTCCCCTAAAGAACTTTCTAAGCTGCCTGGGAGGCAGTGAACAATTACAGCTCGAATCTATTCAATTTGCTTATTTTCTAAGCTGCCTGGGAGGCAGTGAACATTGATAAGCCTCAACGCCAAGTTTTTATTGATTTCTAAGCTGCCTGGGAGGCAGTGAACGATCATGCTTAGAATATTCAACTGCCAAGTAATTTCTAAGCTGCCTGGGAGGCAGTGAACCAGGTAACAGTTCTATGAACTGTTTACCTATTTTTCTAAGCTGCCTGGGAGGCAGTGAACAATTAGGCGCATTGTTTGCACTTGGTGAAAAATTTCTAAGCTGCCTGGGAGGCAGTGAACAAATTCGTTGATAAAAATCCGGATACCAATCATTTCTAAGCTGCCTGGGAGGCAGTGAACCATGAAATGTTCATGGGTTCAATATCTTCAAATTTCTAAGCTGCCTGGGAGGCAGTGAACATCTTCACTAAGCGCAAATAATGCACCTAATTTTTCTAAGCTGCCTGGGAGGCAGTGAACTAAGTTTTTTAACTCAATTGGTCGGGATTAACTTTCTAAGCTGCCTGGGAGGCAGTGAACAATAGAATAACAACCAAAAAATAAGTTACAACAGGAAGATAGATAAAAATAACCATTTTTACCTTATAAATATCACCCTATTGTAACCCCGTGTTTTTAAAGCTTATTTTTAAAGAGCAAATTTTATTGGTATTGAATTACATCAATCAAACCACGGTACAGTCATTCCATCTTCAACACTGCGGCGGCTTAAACCATAACATGTAAATTGCTTACTGTTTTCACTAGGTTTATCAACAACTTGTTTTTCTATGAATAACTTAAAGTTTTTTCGTTGTTCGTGAGCAACCATTTTATCTGTCGATAAACTAGTTAGATTAATGTAAGGCAAAGCCGATTTTTCTTCATAGTTTTCAATGGATTTTAGTAAGTTGTTTTTTGTTTCTTCAAAATCTAAACCATGCTTGTTAGATAAATATTCCGCCCGCTTAGCCACATTCAAGCGTAACTTTTCTGGTGACTTATGTTGCCAACGTTTAAAATAAACAAACTTTTCAACCTTTTCTGGTACTGGTTTAATATTTTTAATATGGACATAGTCTTCTAACCGAGACAGCCAACGTACCACATCAACCTTTGTTAACTCTTGCTCAGATCTGGCTAACAACCTCAACTTATCCCCTAACGGAAAACCTTTATTTAAGCCGTATTGCGGAAAAGAAATACCAATAGCTGAGTCCTTCTCTCCGATTTTATTTTCCACCAGCATCAGATGTATTTGCTGATACACTTTAAACCAAAGAAAGCCAAGATTAATTTCAGTATCCGGTAAAAGAGTGATATCGAGATAATATTTCATGTTCTCTCCTCTAAACATTTAAACTATTTATCGCTTTCACCAAATACACCACCACGCACCAATACCGCCATAACGTAATGCTCGTCTTCAACACGACTTAATTTTTCTCCACGAGCCCAAGCATCAAAGAAAGTATAAAAGTCTTGTTTTTCTTTTGGCGTTCTGTATGCCTTTCCTAAGTTAGTCACTGCACCATAAGGTTCTATTGCGATTGGACCTGCTGTTTTCTCATTATCATCAAATTCTGGGTACCAAGTATCGATGCTGCGAAGTGCATTCCCTATTTTTTGTGAATGCATAGCGGCAATTCCTTGGTTATCGTATAAAATCTTGCTTTTTTTACCTTTACCTTTATCAAGCACTAATTCTTCGCTTGGGTAGACTTCTTGCGCTTTACCCACTTGTGCAAAACAATTGATTTCTAACATTAAAAAATCATCATCGCTTGATAATGCCGTCGCAATACGCTCACCTAATTCAATCACCTGTTGATCATCATTATTGAAGTGACGGGTACTAAATTGTGTTGCATCAAATATCCATGATTGTTTGCTGTCTTTATTTAATGCGTTAACTTGTACTTCTATATTTTCAGCACCGACACGGTTACGCCATAAAAAACGAGCATTAGCCAAGTTCAAGGCATAACGTTTACCTAACTCTTTAAAACCCTCTTTGCCAATGTAGTCACGTACGGCACTACTGTAACTTTGTTTAAAGAGCGCGTTGTTACACACGGAAGGTTGATGAACGCCGCCGAGTATTTTTAATGTAAAGTGTAGCTTTAAGGTGTCTTGCTCTGGCGCAAGTGCACAACTATCAACAGTTTGTAAGTTGGCTTTTTCTACCTCCGCATTTAACTTTACAGGATCACTTTTAATCGCCGCTTTTAAGCGATTTGAAATCGTACCACGCACAGATTTTTCAATTAATTTCAGCGGTGTTTGATACGCTTTATTGTTACGTTCATTCCACTGTGTGCCATACATATAACCATCTGATGGTACAAGCTTTTTTTTAAATGCTAATACTGATGCGGTGTCTTGATTTTTAGCCATGATAATTTTCCTTTAATAAATTAAGTTATGCGTAATACGAGTCTTCAATTTCTTGTTCGGTTTGAATGATTTTTTGAGTTTGAGCACAAAGATATAAATTATTGGTTTGATCCGTTTGATAACGCCACAATATTTCATCAATTGATTTAATGCTGTGTGGCATTTTAAATTCCCCAAGAGTAACAACGCTTTCAGCGAAACGATGCGGGGTGTTTGGATCACGCTGATTCTTGGCTTCACCTAATTCGGTTAAACCATGAAAACCGGTTGCAATAGGTACAAGCCAGCCTTTATTTTTACGTTTACTTGTCCATACCACTTTCTCTTCACTCGTTTCATCTGCTCTTTTTTCACAGTGGTGATGAATAACGAGATTATCTAGCAAGGCATCCATCGCGTCCTGTCCCGCTATCATTGCCTCTGTCATTAAATCTCGCCGTTCAATAATGGCGTAACCAGGCATTAGTTTTCGCGTTAGGTTATTTAAATCTTTTGAATTTCCCTCTTCTATTTTAAAAAACTGAGGTTCTTTAACGTTTAAAATATCCCCACCTGCCATTTTCATCGTACTATTAAGTAAGTGGATTATTTTTTCTTGTAAAATTGGTTCATCGTCTTTTTCTATTCCTGTGTATTCAAGCACTAATGACACGTCTAGGTGGCAACGAGCTTCTTCAATAAAAGCACTTCTCGCTCCGGTTTTATCTAATGGGTTACCAGTACCGATAATGGAATAAACAAAGTCATCTACGCCTTTATGGGTTTGTAAATCACATTGATGGCTAATTACGGCAACGCTATTAAATTTGATACTCACACAACCTTGAGAGTTTAATTTTCGTTGTAATGCGTGTATAGCACCAAGCCAAGCCGTCATGGCAGGAAAACCAATGGTAAATGGACTAGACAAGGCATTAGCGTTATGTACTTTTATATGCGGCAATAATAACAATCGCTTTATGTTACTCATTTTAAAAACCCCCGATTACGCTCAATAACTTCGGCAAAAAATAGACGCTCAGCCTCTCCAAGTTTAATCGCATTCTTAGCCAATACTTGTTCGTAACTACGGATTAACCATGCTGAAATTTCAGTCACTAATGAATCTAACCATTGCTCTGATTTTTCTCTTTCATTAGCTAAATCATTATGTAACCAAGTACGTTGCACACTTGATAATGAAGAAGTATCAGCGTGGAATTGTTGTGAAACAGCACGCACTGACCACATTTTTTCAATGAGTAAATCTATGATCTGTTGAAGATAACGGTCGCGTGCATCACGTATTTTGATATTGTTATAATCCGCCAGAAACAATTTATGTAGCCTTTTAAAGATGTCGGCATATTCGTATTGTTTAAACGATTCAACAAAAAAATCACTTCTCGGAAAATGTATATTGCGTTTTTCAATACTCGGTGGCAACGAGGATAAAAGATGAGCCTTACCTCCATTTTGATTATTTAAAACGCTAATATTTTGCGGTTTAGTGCCACCATAACCTATTGTAGTTAGACCATAAACTTCGCTGAAACTTTGCTCACTAAACTCATTTTTACGTTTTTTATCACGCAACTCTTTTACCTCATCTGAAAAGCGTAACTTGTCTAATCTCGAACGTAATTGATAAACCATACCTGAATTTGTTAAAAGCGATAATTGGTGGTAGTCATCATCAACAGGAAAGTAAACCTGTTTGATTTTAGAACTGGTAATACTTTCTGATGCACTTTCAATCATGGCTAAAAAACCATTTCTCAGCTCTTGATAATTAGTCGACTGAATAGTTAATAATGTTTGCGCTAATTCAGTTTCTTGCTGAATATGAGTCAACAAGTCAACGCCATCATGCATAGACAAAGTTAGAAATTTATAGACATCTAATGCGGCGGCATTACCTAATGCATCTGTAGTTACAACCACGTTACCCGTTTTTAAAAAACCATCTTCAATTCTGTCTATTTCAGCTAAAACAGACGACACATAGCCGTTTTTGTTTTTTCGAGCACTTGGGTGACTGAATGTGCAGGGGTGAGTAGATATAGATATTTGACCAGCTCTTTTTGCAGCATTAGGTAACCACTCGTTTAATGAAAACTGCTGCTCGCATAATTTCTCTAGTTCTTTTATTTCATGCTCTTGCATTGCTGCTTTTACATTCTTTTTTAACCACGCTTCTTTGCGTTCAGCAAAGTAACTCTGTATTGCAGGATCTAGCATTGTTGATCTCCTTAATTTTCAACTTGAAAATACGATAAAGTAAAAACAAAAACCGATCAACCTCATAATGATTAATTTATTTAAAATTAAGTATTTTAATATCGTGCTTTTTGCTTCCTACTTTTTTATACTTTGGTATCTGCCATAAAGGCAGCTTAGAAATCATATTGATTTATTTATTTGTTCACTGCCATATAGGCAGCCTAAGCCTGATTAAAACTAATCAGGCTTTTTTACTTTAACTAAACCAAGCTGGTCGTTGTATTCGTATTGAGCATTTTCACGTTCTACCATATTTATTTCTCCGTAACGTAATGACACCCGCTTAGGTGTAGCTAACCACGGCTCACTGAGGTAGTTGGTTAACAAGTTTTGATAATTACGTTCAAACCATAAGTTTTTTCTCTGTTGTTCTGTTAACTCTATTTTATTAATGTTTTTTATCGTTTCTCGATTGATCGCTTGATGATTAATATCTAACAAAGGTTTGCCTGCTTCATCTTTTTCAGTGAAGTAACAACAATCTTCTGTCTCGTTATAGAACAAAAATAAGTTAATACTCGGCTCACTATTTCTAAACGGTGCTAATACTTGTGGCAATGCCGTTAAATACCACGTTTCATTTAAATAGCCTTGCATGGTATTTGCGCCAAACGCTGAAAAATTTGTCAGTTGCGCAGCCGTTACTTGATGCTCAATGAATGCTAATAATTGCTTATCTGCTTGAGTCGGTATTTTTATACGTGGAATAGCGTTTAACCTTTCACTAATAGACTGTTCATTTACTAACTTAGTAAGATCATGATGATGTAAAGTTTTATCCCAACCATCCTCATAGCCAGGTCTAATAAAGTACTTTTCACCCGGTTTATCATTCGCTTGAAAAGTTTTGAAGTTATATTGCATTAATCCAATATTTGGGAGCTGCGTTTCCTCTGCCCTATGGCGACGCACACGCCCAGCCAATTGCACAATTGAGCGATAAGATGAGGGTTCTATAATTGCCCAATCAAAATCATGATCCCGCCCTACTTCTTCAACAGGCGTTGCGACTAAAATAAAAATGATGTTTTTTGTTTTACTGCTCTTTTGGCTAGCAGAATCTAAATGTTGACGAATAACAGCGTCTGAAAATGCTTGCGGTGGTTCACCGGCTTGCTCTTTACGTTTTAACACTGCATCTAGGTGCTTTTCTTGTTCATGTCGAAGTAATAGTACTTGCTGACTATGGTATGCCATGACTTTTACTTGAGTATCTTCAGGGTAATCAGCTTGTAAAAGGTGTTTAGTTAGCTCAACACAGGGCGTAATATTGGCAACCCGCACCACCCCAAAAGACACTTTTATTTGTGTTTTTGGATCAATACTATGATGTTGTTTATGCATTGAGAAAATGGCTTGCTTAACGGTTGAAAAATAAGTCGCTTGCTTTGTTTCTTCCGTTAATTGGCTGTTCAAATCTAAAGGACAAGCCACTATTTCAGCTTTATGCTTTACAAGTTGTTTAGTTAACTTAGCCACTCGCTTATTAATAAACTGATTATGGCTTTCTTGGTATTGCTGACGAGCGGTTTCACTTTGTTGTACGCTTACACTACACACTTGCGTTGTGAACTCATCTATCCACGCACAGCCAATTTCAGCTTTCGCATCATCGCGGCTACTACTAAATAGCTGCCAGCCCTTTTTGTAAGCATTGAAATAACCAAGCGCTATAGCTGGAGGAATGGTTGCCGATGAGATCATAACTTTTCTACCGAGCATGCCCGCTAAATGAATTAGCCGCCCGATAGCAATTAAATCACTCCCAGTAAAATCGTCTATTTCATCTATCACCAAGTCTGACGACATTAACCGTAAACTAGGAAGAATATAACGACCGCCACGCTTTGTTTCAGTGGCTGCCATCATGTGATCGATAGTGCAAGCGAGTACTGGTGCGTATAAAAACTGTTTATCTTTAGTGCAAGTTAATACCGTACTTAGCCCTTCTTCGGGTATTTCACAATCGTAATCAATGAATTCCTCTAGCAAGCGTTCTTTAGATTCGGAGCCAAATATTTCTTCGCTGATTTCATCTTGTTTAAGTTCACGTTGATTATGTAGCTCGGCGACAGCTCTTGAGCCAATTAACACCGCTAAATCGTCTTTTGTTAGACCAATTCTATCGCGATACTCATCACCTGTTTGCAAGGTTAAGGTACGTAAGCCAAGTGCAAGGATATAACGTAAGCTTTTACCATCACTAGATAATGCACGCATCACTTTGGCGTTAGCAAAGGTTTTACCGCAGCCTGTGCTTGCCATGTTCACCGCAAAAAAACCAGATACTTTTTTATCCTGTAGTGCTTGCCACTCATTAATTCTTACAACGGCTTTATCTTGCCATTTGTATTTTGGATCTGAGCTGGCTTTTCTTAACACTTGAATATCAGTTGCAATGGGAAGCTCTTTTTCAAAAGCAGGTAATAGATGTGCTGTATTTAAAGCATTTTGAGCAACGCCAACTAAATGTTCATCAAGTTTTTGCTTTAACTCACTGGTATCTCGATCCGTATTAGCAAATAACCCTGTGCTATCCTGCCAATTTTTGGCGGCATCTTGTGATGAATAGAAATGATCCCCCAGCATTAAACACAAACGCGCATGATGTAATACCAAACGATAACTACCATCTTGTATAGCA
Organism: Vibrio aphrogenes; assembly: GCF_002157735.2. NCBI lineage: Bacteria > Pseudomonadati > Pseudomonadota > Gammaproteobacteria > Vibrionales > Vibrionaceae > Vibrio > Vibrio aphrogenes. The sequence continues at coordinate 63,265 of NZ_AP018690.1, read as the reverse complement.
GACTCAAGCAAAGGTAAGCTATTCACTAAACTAATAGCCCAGCGCTTAATTTTTTTCGTCCATGGTTTTGATTGTGATAACAAGCCATTTGGAAATTCAAAACATTGCTTAACACGTTTATTGTATTCGGTAAGATCTTGCGTGTTTTCATACCCCCATTCTTGAGTGATGCGTTTAAGCATTGAAGATAAATCAGGCGCTTTTTCATCACGCCAATCACTCTTGATATAAGGTAAACGGTGATGAGATACAATCAACCAAGCGAGCAGTTTAGCGCCATTAGGCAGCTTATCTAATGGTGTAGAGTTTGGGGCCTTAAGGCTGTCTTTTAATTGACTTTCAATAAAGCCATTTTGTACTAAATCAGTTAACCACTTTTCATCATCGTTACTATTTACTAAAGCCTTGAGCAATAATACAGAGATCCATTCATGCCTTAGCGGATCGCCTTTGAATTTATTTTTACTTGTTGGTTTCAACTTTTCTTGAAATAACAGTGAAGCCTTCCCCCAGTCATGCAGTAATGCCGAAAGGCCTGCAAGTGATTTTATTAAGGGTAGATATTTCCAATCATTTTCTATTTCATTATTTAACAAATTTCTTCTCGTAATATTCACAGGCACCACACCCTGCTCATTAAATTTATTTTTATTTCCCACCACCCACAAAAACTGGCTTCTTGAGCGGGAACGTATCCAATGGCAACTCACGGCGGTGCTGCGGCTTGCGGTTTTACGTAGCATTTTTTTAACGGTTAATAAGCCATCTTCTGTGATCAAGGTTTGCCAGGTGTTGTCACCGATCCGGTTAGCAAAAGCATCCAGCACTCGGCGGGTTTTCTTTAAGGCATTCTTCTCGCACTGAGATACAAGGATCACTATCATTGTGTTGTGTCCTCTTGCGTTGACGTATCCACTTTTTGAGATAAAGCGACTTCTTTGACAGTATTAAACATAAAGTCGAGGGCTTTATTGTCGGTGAAAGCTTGTAAGACTTGTTGGCGAAACTCTTGCTCGCTAGATTGCTCTTTGGCACACACAAACGCCCAAGGGAGAACGATGGCATCTTTGATAAGATCCGCCACATCAAACACCAAGGCCCCACGTCGAGTTTTTCCGTGCATCACTGCAAAACCATGAGGAATACCTAAAACCCAAAGTGTGCAAGCGGCCAAACCATACGCTAAGTAATTACCATGGTTTAAGAAGTCGTTCGCTAGATCTGTCGATTGGTGTTGGCGCTTAAAGTTTTCCTGTTTGGTGGTATTGGCGGCGTATTTGTATAAACGCTTGGTAAGTTGGGCTTCGGTGAGCAACAAATCACTTTGCTTTGTAGCGGCATTAGTTCGTTGGTAAAAATCGGCTAAAAAGCCTTGGATCTCTTGGCTATTAAAATCAAAGCCTTCTATTTTTAAATCACGGTTTTTACTCCACACCATTTCTAAATAATCAATGCGAGCTTGTTGAAATTGTTTGGCAACGTCCAATCTCTTTTGATCCTCAAACCAAAAGCCCATCCAACCCTGTAAATATTCTGTTGGCCGATATTCACTCTGTGGCGTCATCCATTCTATTTCGCAGCCCATATATAATGGTGTTCCGCCACCACCAGAAAACCCAACTAAAACCCCTGCTTGTGCCAACATGCGCATGGCCGCTTGCGTTATCGATGTCCCGTTACCTAATAACAGTACGGTAGTATTGGCAATAGGAATATTAAAATACGCGTTCTCTTTACTTGATTCAGTCAGATACAAGACACGCCCATCTTTTTGCATCACACGGCAATATTCTAAATAATAAATATTGGCGCGCTTCGAATGTAAGATAGCTTTTAGATCCGATGGGCTAAAATTGTCCATGTTTATCTCCCACTGTTTTTCTTTAACTTAAAGAGTAAGGTTATTACGTACAATACTGTTCATTTCCCCATGTAAACTCACTTAACACTTTTTGCATTTCGAAGAGTGACTTATTCATACAACCATTGCTTTACGTCATCTCGGTTTACAAGCACCAATTGTTGTGCTTCAGGTACACCGTCGAGATACTTGGTATTGACTTGCATGGCTTTGAGTAAGTAGTTCACTAAAGCGGCACGTGTAGTGAGTACCAATTGACCGTTTATCATTTGATAATCATTAATAAGGACATTTTGCTTTTCTGTATTTAAACGCGGATCGGGAGCCAGAATGACTATAACGTCCGTGTTCCAAGCCTCATCTTGTTGTGAACCATACTGAGATTGATCGAGCACTTCAGGGGCATCACGAAAGCGAGTTAATACCAGATCTCGATAGCCTTGAGATTTTTCGCAATAGCCTCGTACATGCCAACGCAGACCAGTATTAACAAAAGTGTGGGGATGAAAAATTCGCCCTTCTTCATCAGGATGTGAAAGAGAAATATAATTTACTTCTAAACGTTTATGTTCACGTACAGCTTGAATTAAGCGCTGAATGACTACGGGTGACACATTACGACTTGGCAAAGAAATACTGGTGGCTTTATGGTGTAAATCTTGAGGTTGTGAAGGGTTAAATTGTTGGCTCATCAACCAATTTAAATAGATTTCAATATCAGGTGTCATGAGAGTCGGTTGAAAATCCCCTTCCACGATATGCCGACTTTTAGACACCATAGAAATAGGATAATACTGCGCTTCATAAGCCTTAATATCTTGATGAGCTTGCTGACGGGAAATACCAAATTGCTCGGTTATTTGCCGTTTAGTAAACCCACCCTCCCAATACAGTAATAACTCTATGAACTGCCAACGAATGTATTGCTGATTGACTTTCATCACGCATTCCCAAATATAAATAATACTATGTTTTTATTAGATTTATTTAAATAGGGTCACTTCAAATATTTCAAATTTCCCTCAAAAACATTACCTCTAACATTCTCTTGATAGGTACAATAAATACTGCTTTCAAAGTAAAGTAGCCAAAAATTCTGTTGTAAATCTATAATCAAACCGAATACTCACATCCCCCAAATTGGTAATCTCACTTCAAACCAGTACAATTGGCGTGATTTTTTTATCTGAGCCTTTGTCATGTCTTGTTTTACCCCGTTTATCACCGATGTTTCCCATATTGCCTTACCGAAAAAATTCACCTTTCCCTTTTGTTATGAGCCGCATCCGCTCAGTGACATTGCCGCTAAGCAATTACAGCAACATTTATTAACGCAACAAGATTGGCAGCATAACTTTGGTTTAGATCATCCAAGTGATTCAAATGCTAGTGGCAAAATGTTTGGGGTGTTAGTGGTCAAAAATGCTCAAGGTGAGCTTGGCTATTTGTCGGCTTTTTCCGGAAAATTAGCTGAGCAAAACCATCTGCCACATTTTGTTCCACCAGTTTTTGATATGTTGGTCGAAGGGGATTTTTTTCTTCAAGGCACCGCACCGATCAATGAGATTAATGCCAAAATAAAACAACTGAAAGCCGATACAAGCTTGTCGATACTGCAAACGCAAATTGTTGAAAGTAATCAGCAAGCAAGCGCTGAATTAGAAGCATTGCGCCTCTCCATTATTGAAAATCGCAAACAAAGAAAAGCCTTACGTCAGCAAGCAGAAGCCAGTTTACAAGGGGATGCATTGCAAAACGTATTAGCGGACTTAGCCAAGCAAAGTGTCGCTGAAAAAGCGCAGCAAAAATACCTAAAGGCACACTGGGCTCAGACCATTAGCAAAGCAGAACAAGCCTTACAAAGCAAAATGGTCGTGATAGAGCAGCTCAAACAGGAACGTAAAACCTTATCCTCACAGCTACAGCAGAAATTGTTCGCGCAATACCAATTTTTCAATCAAGACCAACAGGCAAAATCGCTGTTAGATATTTTCCAGCACACCGATAACCCAACGCCACCAGCCGGTTCTGGCGAATGTGCGGCTCCAAAGTTGTTGCACTATGCGTTTGCTCATCAATTTACGCCAATTTGTATGGCTGAGTTTTGGTGGGGCGCTTCACCAAAGTCTGAAATTCGCCAACATAAAAAGTATTACCCTGCTTGCCAAAGTAAATGCCAACCGATTTTGACGCACATGTTAGATGGCATCGCCTTAGAGCCTAATCCGCTATTAGACAATCCAGCGCAAGATCAGGACATTGAGCTTTTATATCAAGATGACGCTATGGTGGTGATCAATAAACCTGCGGAGTTTTTATCCGTACCTGGCGTGAATATCAAAGATTCAGCTTACACACGATTGCAAGCCCTCTATCCTAATGTTGAAGGGCCTTTCGTCATTCATCGACTGGATATGTCAACCTCGGGAATACTGGTATTTGCGTTAACGCGTCGAGCCAATAAAAGCCTGCAAAAGCAATTTATTACTCGCGGCGTAGAAAAACGCTACGTGGCATTATTAAATGGTGAATTGACACAATCACAAGGAGACATCACCCTGCCCTTGCGTGGTGATCTCGAGGATAGACCAAGACAAATGGTGTGTTTTGAACATGGAAAGGCCGCAGAAACTCATTGGCAATTACTCGAGACCGTAGAGGGTCGTAGTAAAGTCTATTTGTACCCGAAAACAGGCCGCACTCACCAACTGCGCGTCCATTGCGCCCACCAAAATGGCTTGAATATGCCGATTGTAGGAGATGATCTCTATGGTGAAAAAGCCAACCGCTTACACTTGCATGCACAGCGCTTAGCGTTTGATCATCCTTATACCAAACAAAGAATGGTGTTTGAGGTGGAGGCTGACTTTTAGCCTTGTGAATGTGGCGTAATTTTTCGAATCAATGTTGCTGGAGTGCCACCGTATAAGCAGTCTGGCGGCACATCTTTTGTCACCACCGAATTAGCGGCAATGACTGAGCGTGCACCAATGGTAACACCTTGTAGAATAACGCTGTTGCCGCCAATCCAAACATCATCTTCCACCACAATCGGCAGGCTGAATGTTTCCCAACGGCGGCGGCTTTCAAAATCTAAAGAATGGCTGGCGGTATAAAACTGTACATTGGGCGCAATTAACACATGGTCCCCAATGGTAATTCTTGCGTTATCCAACATGGTGACATTCATATTCACAAAGGTCGATTTGCCAATTGAAATAGGTTTACCAAATTCACAATGAAAAGGTGGTGTGATAATGCTCTCTTGCCCCAACTTTCCCAGCATTTGTTGTAAAATTGCTTGTTGCTCAGGAAGTGTGATCGATTGATTTAATTGCAATTTTAACTGGCTTGCCTTTTCTCGCACCTCAGAAATACTCGCATCTAAGCCATCAAAATCCATTCCTTGCAGCATCTTTTCAAATTCGGTCATTCCCAAGTTCTCATTATTATCAGTCAATTCACGTGATACTAGCCGCTCACCTTGATGCGAGCAATCAAGATAGCCTTTCTGCGTTTGGGAATTTGCCCTTCATCAAGTAATCGATAGTTTTATCATTTTCATCGTCATTTAACTTGCTTTCCATTTCCACACATTTAAGGAAACAAGGCTATATTTGTCTTTATGCTTAACCTATTTACAGTGTAAAGAAGGGAAAAGACAAGATGAAAAGAGCTTTCTATTGGGCCTTATTGTGTCCGCTTATATTGGCTAATATCACAACGCTACGAGCCGCTAATGTTGCCCCTTCTCAACAACCACCAGCTGGGATTCCCTTAAATGACGTTCCACAATTCATTGCCATTGCCTTTGATGATAATCACTTAGTCGATGGGCAACGCTGGGTATTACAACAATGGGGACGGCGGACTAACCCCTTAGGTCATGGACAAAAACAGACTTATGATGGGCAGCCGATTCACACCACCTTTTTCAATCATTGTGAAGGGATCTTAAAAAATAACGAGCTCGCCACCCACACAGGACATGTAAAAGAAACTTGGTATCGTGCTCACTTATTCGGTCACGAAATGGCGAATCACACGCTCAATCACTTCAACGGCGTCACGTTTTCCGCTGAGCAATGGCAACAACAAATTGGTGAGTGTCAGCAACTTATGAGCCAACCTTTTACTCAAACTGACCCTGAATTCCCGAATGACCAACAAGGCATTGATGCCCAAGCACTCGGTTTTCGCGCGCCCTATTTAGCCTATTCTGAGGCCATGTTTTCTGCCTTAAAAAAGCTGGGGATTCGCTACGATGCCAGTATTACGGAAGGTTACGATCCGGCGCATCATGCAGGTAATTCATTTTGGCCTTATACTTTAGACAACGGCAGTCCGGGAGCTGAACTGATGACAAGCCAAGGCCGCCAACCGCCGATTTCTCACAATGCAGGTTCCTATTCTGCAGGTTTCCACTATGCAGGATTATGGGAAATCCCTGTTTATACCTTATTAATACCGGATGATGAAACCAGCCAGCAATATGGAATCCACTATTCATTACGCGATAAAATCGCCTCAAACTTTAATGCCTTTGATCGCCACAACCCCAAAATTGAATCAAGCGATCATCACCTCTTTTATATCGCCAAACTGTCGGGCCCTGAAGTGCTTGCCATATTGAAATACAATGTTGAGCAACGCCTACTCGGTAATAAAGCGCCACTGACTTTTCTTGCCCATTCTGACTATTACGATGACCAATTTGATTTATGGCACCCCACTCACACTACGGCAGCTCAACGCCGTCAAACTCTGGAAGCATTTTTAGATTACGTATTATCGGCTCCGCAAAACCGAGTGGTCAGCCATATTGAGTTACTCAAATGGTTAGAAAACCCACAACCTTTAAATCCATCTTTAGAATTGCCTTAGAATCGTTTTTCTTTCATTTGCCGTGATGATGTCATTCACGCACTACTCAGGCATAAAAAAACGAGCACTTAGTGAATGCTCGTTTTATATTGATTTCATCAACCATTTAGGCAATTAACCAAACAACTTACTCCAAATACTTGGGTTGCGTTTGTCGTGGTATTCTTCACGCAGTTCATCAACTTGACGTAATTCTTGTTTTGCAGCGTCAAATTGGCCCGCCTCTAAACTGCTTTCAACACTATTTAGGGTCACGGTCAATTTGTTAAACCCTTCTAGGTACACTTGTTGTTTTTCTGCTGGGTAAGAACCTTGTTTGGCGTTATCAACCAAGGCTTTTAATTTTGTCACCGGAGCTTTCATTTCATCGATCGTCTGCGCTTCGGCAGCTTGTTTAAATTCGAGTTTCATCTCTTTCATGGTGGCTTTAAGGTCAAAACCAGCTGCGTATACATTTGCGGTGACCAATAACGCAATAAAGGGGATGATCTTTTTCATAATAAACCTACCTGTTTTGAAATGACGACAATAGTTTACCCAAGCTGAACTGAGAAGCCCAAGGAGAACTTGTATTAAGGTGTTACAACGTGATGAGCCACAAGCTAAGAAGGTATTCTCCTTCACTCTATACTGCAAACTATACTGCGAAGGCCCTCTATATCTCGAAGGGCCATCGATTCCAGTGAATAAATTCACACCATTCAAAGTTCAAATTGATGATTAAATTAACCGTAGCTGAGGTTAAATTAGTGTAAACCCACTAGCAAGATAAGAGTGGTTTTCTTATGATGAATGTGCGAATTTGCCAAGCTATCCGATCTCCAGATCTCAAGGTATATTGATGGCTTCAACAATCGCGCCCTTTTGGTCATTCCCCCATTGATAAGCAGTTTGGAGCATTCTTTGAAAGCCACTCAAAAGTATTTAAACAAAGGCAGCCTATTACTTTTTTTAATTGTCATTAGTGCGTTTCCACCGCTGACAACTGACCTTTATCTTCCTGCTTTGCCCACCATGATAGATTCGTTAAATACGACGCAAACCTTAGTCAATCTCACATTAAGTGTGTATTTTGCAGCCTACGCGATTGGCTTATTGTTTTGGGGGCCATTAAGCGAAAAGTTTGGTCGTAAGCCTGTCATGCTGCTCGGCTTGATGATTTATATTTCAGCCAGTTTGCTGTGCGGTTTTTCTGAGCAGATTGAAGTTTTAATTACCGGTCGCTTATTGCAAGCTTTTGGTGGTAGTGCCGTAACGGTCGTCGCCACCGCCATTGTCAAAGATTTATATGATGGTCGTGAACGTGCCAAAATCATGGCGACCATTATGTCTTTAGTGATCATCGCACCTATGGTCGCGCCAATTTTAGGGGCTTTTTTATTAAAGATAGGCTCTTGGCACATGATGTTTTTTGCTTTAGCGATTTTTGGTAGCGTGTCGGCTATCTTTGCTCTGCTGTACACTGAAACCCTCCCCCAACGCTACACCGGCTCGATGCTGCAAGCTTGGGGACGTTTAGGCACTGTGATTAAAAATCCTAATTTCATTGTGTTATTGATCATCTTTACCACACCACCCATGGCATTGCTGTCATTTCTTGCAGTCGGCTCGTATGTCTATATTGATCAATTTGGCCTGTCGGAGCAAATGTTCAGTTATGCCTTTTCATTCAATGCCTTGGTCGCCTCATTCGGCCCAACAATTTACATCAAACTGTCGCGTAAAATTGCGGTAGAAAAGCTCATTACTACCAGCTTTATTGGGTTAATGTTATGTGGCGTATTGATGTATTCCATCGGCCACTGGTCGCCTTGGGCCTTTGCCTTCATTGCAGCACCAGCCACATTAATGGCTTTGATTTTACGAGTACCGGGCACTAACTTAATGCTCGATCAACAAAGCAGCGATACTGGTTCGGCAGTTGCCATCATTCAATTTTGCTCCATGATGTTTGGGGCTTTAGGCATGACATTAGTGTCTTTGCATCCAGATACCCTAATCAAAAACCTCGGCACCATTCAATTTACGGTCGGGCTATTTACTCTTGTGATTTGGATCATCGTAAGAAAGAAAACCTTTGTGACCCAACACATTCAGGATTGTTAACCCAAGAAAGAACAAGAAATAAATAGGCGGCTAAACAGATAAATAGATAAATAGATAAATAGATAAACAAATAGGCAAATAAATAGATAAAACAAAGGCTGGCACCTCCTAAGAGATGCCAGCCTTTGTCGGTTAATCGCTTATGCTTTAACGCTCAATAAAGTTTAACTGCCAATAAGCTTTGACGGGCAATAAGCTTTAACGGCCCATAATAAGCTTAACCGCCAATAATTTGGTCAGCAAAATCATTGAGATCTTGCGCCACAAAATCCGGTTGTGGGACGTTATCCACCAATAACAAATTATTGTTAGGACGAGTAATAAACGCCGCAGAACACCCCGCTGCCTGTGCGCCTAATGTGTCCCATAAATGACAAGCCACCAAACAAATTTTTGATAATGGTACGCCCAACTGTTTTGCCGAATGCTGATAAGTTTTAGGGTGCGGTTTAAAAACACCGACTTCATCAACACTGATTTGGTGCGTAAAAAAATCACTCAACCCAGCTTTTTCCAATAAGGTTGGAGAGGCCGTTGGCGGCGAGTTAGTTAATGTTGCCAATTGAAATCCTGCTGCCTTTAAGCGTGTAAGCGCAGGCCGTGCATCCGGGTGTGGCGGCAAATTCCCCATTAAGGATTTGAATTCTTCGAGATCTTGCTCAGAAATCTCACGCTGATGGTTGGCAGCCACCATTTTTAATGTGCCCACCGCTAACTGCCCAAAAGGTTGATACAAACCTGAGACGGTGATCGCTTGTGAATACAACACCAACTCAGCAAACCAATTGCGTAAGACTGCTGAATCATCAAACACGCGAGCAAAAAAGGGTTCTAAACAAGTAATATCGAGCAGTGTTTCATTTACATCAAACAACAAAACATCAACGTTCTTTCTGCTATTCATGGGATTCATCCTGTAATGAGTTAAAAATCAGGCTAGCTAAAATACCGTGAGCTCACAGCATGGCTAACTCACGATACCTTTGGTTTAAATTAAGGCTACTTTTTAGCCAGCGCGTTAATCACGATACTAAACACGATAAAGGCAATACTTACCGCCACCACACCTGGCCATTGGTACAAGGCAAACGCTTTTACCCCGGCAACAGAGCCTACCGCGCCACCTAAATAATATCCCAACATGTAGATACCATTGATACGGCTTTGCGCACTCGGGTCAATGCTAAACACCCGTACTTGGTTAGCAACTTGCGCACTGAAGACAGCAAAATCAATCAGAATAATACCGATAATTAAAGCCCATAAGTTACCGATAAAGACTCCGGTTAGCGCAAACCCTATCGCTGCTAAAATCAACACCATCATCACCAGTTTTCTGGAGCCAAGAGCATTCACCCATTTACCCGATGATTTGGCACCGATCACGCCCGCTAGAGCAATCACACCAAATAAACCAGCTTGTTGAGCATTATAGTGAAATGGTGCATCACTCACATACAAGGCTAAGGTCGCCCACAACACATTAAAAGCGGCAAACCAACAAGCACCGGCTAAGGTATAAATACGCAATGACTTATGTTGCACAAAAAGCGCTAAGGTACTTTTTAACAACGCTCCATAGCTCAAGCTGGTTTGCGGTTGATTCTTAGGTAAAAAGGCCCGTAATAAAATGCCAAAGATCGCTGCCAATAATGCCGACATAATAAATACACTGCGCCAGCCAAAATGTTCTCCAACGAAACCACTTAAGGTCCGTGATAACAGAATGCCCAACGTTAAGCCCATCATTAAGGTGCCTAGCGTTGCGCCTTTTTGTTCAGGTGTCACCATTGAGGCCGCAAATGGAATTAATTGCTGGGTAATATTGGCGCTGACACCAATCAAAAAGACCGCTAATAATAATAATGAAAAGCTCGGCGTGATCACCGCCACCACACAAGCGGCCACTAACAGGCACGACAAAATGCCAATTAAACGGCGGCGAGGCACGGAATCCCCAAGCGGTGAAATAAATAATAAAGCAAAGGCGTAACCAAATTGGGTTAAAGAAGGGACACCGCCAATTTGCGAATCACTTAAATTAAATTCATGCGCGATCAAAGGTAAAATCGGTTGGTTATAGTATAAATTGGCCGCCGTTGCGGCAATCGCTGTGGTCATCAACAATAAGATAAATCGACTTAATGTTGGAGAAGATGTGGAATTATTCATCATAAACTCATTTGAAAAAAACAATGAGAGCAGCATAATGCTTACGGATGAATAACAAAAATGATAAGATTTTATCGAATCTATATCAAAGTTGTATAGATGCCCTTTCATGGACTCCATCATTATTAAAATGAGCCAATCATGGATATCAAACAGTTAAAAAGTTTCATCAGTGTGGCGAAACATCAAAGCTTTTCCGATGCGGCCAAACAATTGCATACGGTGCAGCCTGCGATCAGCCGCCATATTTCGGCACTTGAAAGTGAACTTGGGGTGACGCTTTTTCAGCGCAATTCCAGAGACGTTACTATTACCCAAGCCGGTGAGCAGTTACTCAAAGATGCCTCAGCGATTTTAGCCTTAACCGAGCAAGCGAAAACCCAGGTCAAACGTGCTCATAGCGGACAACTTGGCACCCTTAATATTGCGCATTTAAGTTCTGCCTGCTTGGCTTTTATGGCAAAGCTCGTTCGCTTGTATAAAGCGCAATTTCCCCACGTGCACATTACTTTGTTTGAAATGACGGCAACAGAGCAAATAGAAGCGCTCAAAAAAGATCAAATTGATATTTCGTTTTCTCGCCCTTTACCAAATGCAATTGCGGATGATTATTTCAAACACGATATTTATATCGATAAACTGGTGGCAATCGTCAATGAAAACCACCCGTTAGCGACCGCAACGTCTATTACGATCACGCAATTAAAAGAAGATCCTTTCATTATTTTTAATCGCGATGAAGCTCTGGGGCTGTTCGATGAAACCATTATGCTGTGTAAACAAGCTGGCTTTTCACCCAACATCATTAGCCAACCTAGGCACATGCAAACCTTAGTCACTGAGGTTGCAGCAGGATTGGGGGTTGCCATTGCGCCATATTGTCTGCGGAAGTTGTACAGTGAGGGCTGTCATTTTATTGAAATAGAAAAAACTAACTCTTATATTCCCGTGCAGCTTCAATATAAACAATCGAACCAAAGTGCGACTACGCGTGCTTTTGTGGACATCGCCTTAAATACCAGAGAAGAAATCCAACGCCTCATGGCGGATTAATTTGTTTCCAACACAATGACAGCAATAAATAAGTGAAAAGCTGAACTTAACAACAGCAGGCTGAAATTTAACAGCAAAAGACTAATAAATCTCAGGCTAGGTAACTTTGCCTAGCTTGTTGATTCAACATTGAGTCTATTTCCAAGGCTCCCACCTCTTTCTATCTCATCCATGTTCTCACCGTCTCATTCATGCCCTCTCAATCCTATTCATTGTTGAATCTATACAAATAAGGCATAGATTCGATAGTTTTTTATCATTTTTGTTATTCATGTGGACGCTTTATTATTTTTCTTCAATCACTCGCCTTTCTTTTTAACCAACTTTTGGCATTGTTTTAGGTATTGCTATGAAAAATTTAAGCGCTTTAGGCCGCTACACCTTATTGTGTATTGCCTGTTTAACCATCATGGTCGGGGCGGTAGTTGCTCCGGGATTGATCAGTTTATCCGAAGCCCTCGGTGTGACAGATAACTCAGTGTTATTAATGACATTGCCCGCGTTAGGCGCTGTTATTTTTGCTCCTGCAGCCGGCAAACTCATCGACAAATTTGGGGCTTACCCTTCCTTGATTTATGGTCTGTTTTTTTACGGATTGTTAGGCGTCACCGTCTATTGGTTGCATGGCCCAGTAGCAGTATTTATTAACCGCATTTTATTAGGTGGGATCACTTCGGTAGTAATGGCCGGTTGTACTGTTTTGATTTCACAATGGTATTTTGGCAAAGCACGCTTAGGCATGATCGCCAAACAAGGCATGGCCATCGAATTGGGCGGGGTAATTTTCTTATTCATTGGCGGCATGTTAGCCACTCAGCACTGGGCCTTGCCTTTGTCTTTATATTTAATTGCTTGGGTCTTTTTAATCATGCTGGTGCTTTTTGTGCCACGTCAACACCCAGCAGAGCCTAGTACCGACAATCAAAGCCAACATACTGAAACAACACAAGGCTTAACATTAAAAGGTATTTACTTAGTCGCAGTACTGTCGATGGTGACTTTCTTCACCGCCATTGTTTCGTTACCCAAAACCATGCACGCACAAAATTATACCGAAGACCAAGTAGGCTTTTTATTAGCTTTTATCTCATTAGTCGCTGTTGTTGCCGCTCACTTTATGCCCAAACTGACCAACGCCATGAGCGAATCAAAAATATTGATAGTAGCGTTCCTTTGTTATGGCGTGGCCAGCTTATGTTTTACCCAAGATGGTACTTTGGTTTTGGTGATGGGAGCTATTTTTAATGGGGCAGGATTCGGTTTTAGTATTCCTTTACTCAATCACATGACCGTTGAACGCAGCGCAGCGAATGTCCGTGGACGTAATTTATCTTACTTTACGATGTCGGTATTTTCTGGTCAGTTCCTAACATCATTTATTGAATATATTCCCGGAGAAGCGAGTCATGTCTTTCTCAGCTCACTCATGGTCTGTGTCTTGGTGATCGTTGGTTTATTTCTTCAGCCTAAGGAACAAAAACGCAATCACGACGTCCACAATCTATAAGGTTAGAAAATACCAAGAATTAACTGATTCACTCTGGTAATCTAACCGAGATGTTCCGAACCCATTTTACGGATTAAGCGTAAAAACTCATTGAACTCATCTTCTGTCAAACACTCGAAAAGTTGACATTCGATAGCGGTAATATGAGTTTTTACTTTTTTCAGCTCATCTTCTGCTAATGGCGTTATGTGTAACATCTTGATTTTTTTGTTGTGTTCAGCTTTGGAAGTGGTGAGATAACCATGCTCAACCAAGTTATCCACCATACGTTTTGTGGCGCTGCGTTCATTTTTAACAATGTCTGCCAGTTGCTGCTGATTGAGCGGACTGTTTTCTTGTACCGCAGCAAGATATCTCGACATTTCCAGAGTCATCAATTGCTGTTTGGCTAATTCAGCGGCGACACGATTGCGAAAAAGACGGTGAATTGCACCACAAAGAAACATCGGTTGACGTTCAATTTTTTCGTTAAGGAGTGTTTTCATCGTTAGGCTTCTTATTGTTGATTTTATAATGAGAAAAATAGCGTCCTATGCTAAGCCTTATAGTATATAACACAAAAAATTGTTGCAGATACAACATTTCTCGCAATATAATAATTTTGTTGCAGATACAACAAAGTTTCTGTGCCATGTTTGACAGTGCGCAGAAAATAAAGATTCATTTAAGTCGGATTCGCAGTGTCAAACCACCGCGCTTCTGCACATGGCCTACTCTCACCCTAGATCAGTGATGAGCTTAAACCTATGATGAACCTAGGCCCGTGATGAGATAACCGCCGTTGGAAACTCACGCTACCCATTATCATTTACAGTAAAGGTGTCTATATGTATTTTCTTAACCGTTTAAGGTTACCCTTGTGTTTGCTCCTTTCTTTTGTACTTCTGGGGTGTAATGACCCGGGTTCAGAAGCTAGACCAGCGATGGCTCCTCTTCATGTCGATGTCCTTAATTTAGAGCCGACAACATTAAGATTAACGAATGAACTTCCTGGTCGTATTGCCGCTTATAATCAAGCCGAAGTGAGACCACAAGTTACCGGCATCTTAAAAAGTCGCTTATATACCGAAGGCTCTCTGGTTAAAGAAGGCGATGTGTTATATCAGATTGATCCAACCACCTACCAATCCAATGTAAACAGTGCCAAAGCGCAGCTAAAAAAAGCCATTGCCACTCGTGATACCGCCAAAAAAAACGAAGTTCGCTATAAAGAATTGCTAAGAAAAAAACTGACTAGTCAACAAGACTACGATGATGCAGAAGCGGCTTATCTAGAAGCGCAAGCCAATGTTGCGGTCTACCAAGCGGCACTGGATTATGCCAATATCGAGTTATCTTACACTCAAATTAAAGCCCCAATCTCAGGACAAGCCGGCATTTCTACCGTTTCTGAAGGCTCATTATTAACTGCCGAGCAATCTTCTTATTTAACCACCATTACTCAAACCGACAATGTCTATATCGATATGCAGCAGTCTTCTGTCGAAATTTATAAAATCAAACAAGATTTTTCCAATTTACTCAAAGATGGTGCAGAGATCCCCGTTACCGTTACCCTAGAAGATGGTAGCGCCTACGACCAAGTAGGTCATTTAGAGTTTTCCAATACTCTCGTGTCTGACTCTACAGGGACCATCACATTACGAGCAAGTATTCCTAACCCAAACCGAGCACTATTGCCTGGGATGTACGTGCGTGCCCATATTTCGATGCCAGAAGCACGTGAGTACTTAGTGGTTCCTCAGTCGGCGGTAGTCAGAAGTCAATCTGGAGCCCCTTCCGTCTTTGTTGTCAATGCCGACAATAAAACAGAGAAAAAAGCCGTAGTATTAGGCAATGAAGTGGACAATGGTTGGATTGTCAAAGAAGGTCTAAGCCAAGGTGACCACGTCGTTATCAGCAACATCATCAATATGAAAAATGATATCGACGTTATCGTTGATAGCCAAACCAGCGCTACCACCTCAACGACAAACACAACTCCCCAAACTGAAAGCAATAAGGGGTAAGTGATGTCTTTATCTAACTTTTTTATTAAAAGACCCATCTTTGCGTGGGTGATTGCGATTGTGATCATGCTGTCTGGTATTGCGGCCATCATCACACTGCCGATCGCACAATACCCAACCATTGCCCCACCGTCAGTCAAGATTTCCACCTCATATACAGGGGCCTCAGCTAAAGATATTGAAGACAGTGTCACTCAGGTTATTGAACAAGGGATGACCGGGCTAGATAATTTATTGTACATGACCTCAACCAGTGATTCTTCTGGTAGTGCCAGTACTACGCTGACCTTTAGTGCTGATACTGACCCTGACATTGCTCAAGTTCAGGTACAAAACAGCTTACAGCAAGTCTCTAGTAACCTACCGACTGCGGTACAAAACCAAGGGGTCTCGGTAACAAAAAGCACCTCTGGCTTTATGTCAGTGACTAACCTTTATTCTCCAGATGGCAGCTTAAGTGCTGGCGATATCCAAGATTACGCAAATTCAAATTTGAAAGACGTCATCAGTCGTGTCAATGGCGTGGGTGATGTCACCATTTTTGGCCCTTCTTATGCGATGCGTATTTGGTTAGATCCGGCCAAATTAAACAGCTACAACTTAACACCAGTCGATGTCTCAAGTGCCGTGTCTGTGCAAAATAGCCAAGTCACTGTTGGGCAAGTGGGCGGTACACCTGCGCTCGATTCACAGCTAATCAATGCCACCATTACCGCGCAAAGCTTATTAACTACGGTCGATGAATTTAAAAACATCTTAATTAAAGTCGAAAGCGATGGTTCGCAAGTTTTATTAAAAGATGTTGCTCGTGTTGAATTAGCCAGTGAAAGCTCTTCGGTTCTACCTTCTTACATGGGGCACGATGCCTCTGGTATTGCGATTACGTTAGCCGCTGGTGCCAACTCATTAGATACGCAAAACGCCGTGGATGCGAAATTAGCGGAGCTATCAAAAAGCTTCCCTGAAGGCTTATCTATGGTAAAAACCACGGATAATAACCGCTTTATTCGTATTTCGATCACCGAGGTGGTTAAAACACTTTTTGAAGCCATCGTCTTGGTTTTCTTTGTGATGCTGCTGTTTTTACAAAACTGGCGTGCCACCTTGATCCCAACCATTGCAGTTCCAGTGGTGTTATTGGGTACTTTTGGCGTCATGTCGGTGCTGGGGTTCTCAATCAACACCTTAACCATGTTTGGTTTAGTGTTGGCAATCGGGTTGTTGGTGGATGATGCCATCGTGGTGGTTGAGAACGTTGAACGTTTGATGCATGAGGAAAAACTCTCTCCTTTAGAAGCGACCAAAAAATCCATGGGACAAATCACCAGTGCCTTAGTTGGGATCACTATGGTGTTGTCAGTGGTGTTTATTCCTATGGCCTTTATGTCGGGCTCAACCGGGGTGATTTACAAACAGTTTTCACTTACGATTGTCTCTGCCATGATCTTGTCTGTTATTGTGGCTTTGGTCTTAACGCCAGTGTTGTGTGCCACATTATTAAAAGCGAATGATAAGGTTGCTTCTCGCGGCTTTTTTGGCTGGTTTAACCGCACATTTGACCGCTTATTAGGTAAATATCATCATTCAGTTAAAGTGGTATTACAACGCCCATTACGCTTTATCGGTATCTACGCTCTGCTATTTTTAGGTACCGCCTATTTGTATCATTCATTACCAAGCTCATTCTTACCAACTGAAGATCAAGGTGACTTTGTCGTGATGGTGACAACTCCAACCGGCACGACAATAAAAGCCACTCAAGAAGTCATGTTGGATGTGAAAGATTACTTTGAAGAAAATGAAAAAGACACCGTCGATCATGTCTTCAGTGTCGCTGGATTTAACTTCTCAGGCTCTGGTCAAAATGCCGGTATGGCGTTTATTGGTTTGAAAGATTGGTCGGAGCGAACCGGTGAAGGGATGGATGTTGACTCCATTATTAACCGTGTCACTCAGCACTTTGTCGGCTATAAGAATGCGCAAATATTTGCCTTCAATAACCCAGCAATTCGTGAACTGGGTAATGCCACCGGCTTCGATTTTTATTTGGAAGACATGACGGGAGTCGGTCATGACAAATTAATTGAAATTCGTAATCAAATCCTCGCTAAAGCAGCACAAAGCCCGATCTTACAAAAGACCCGTCCTAATGGTTTAGAAGATACTGCCCAACTGTTCTTGGATATCGATTATGCCAAAGCCAAAGTCTATGGCGTGGATATTGATGACATCAACCAAACGCTTTCGATTGCTTGGGCCTCGTCGTATGTCAATGACTTCATCGATCATGGTCGTTCGAAAAAAGTCTACATCCAAGCCGACGCCGCTTATCGTATGACACCTGAAGATCTGAACTTATGGTATGTCCGTAATGATCAAGATGAAATGGTGCCAATCTCCGCTTTCAGTACCTCGCATTGGGGACAAGGCTCGCCACAGCTACAGCGTTATAACGGTAACTCTGCAGTTGAAATTGTTGGGGAAGCAGCACCCGGTTACAGTACCGGTGAAGCGATGGATGAAATCAATAGAATCGCCGCTGAAGTATCCAGTGATGTGCAAGTCAGCTGGACCGGAATGTCTTATCAAGAAATTGAAGCCGGTAACCAAGCGCCTATCTTATATGCGATTTCGGTTCTGATGGTATTCCTCTGCTTAGCCGTTTTATACGAAAGCTGGAATATTCCACTTGCGATCATTTTAGTGGTTCCTCTCGGGATACTAGGGGCATTGATCACCATCATGTTGCGTGGTCTTGAAAACGATGTCTACTTCCAAGTTGGGGTCTTAACAACCATTGGTTTAACCGCGAAAAATGCGATTTTAATCATTGAGTTCGCAAAAGAGCTCTACGATAAGGGAATGGATCTCTTAGACGCCACCATTCAAGCGTGTGAAATGCGTTTGCGCCCTATCATCATGACATCGCTTGCCTTTGGGCTTGGTGTACTACCGCTGGTGTTAAGTACTGGTGCGGGTGCCAATGCTCGAAATGCAATCGGTACTTCGGTAATGGGGGGGATTGTCTTTGCTACTTTATTGGTGATTTACTTTGCGCCATTATTCTTTGTGTTAATTTGTAAATTGTTCCATACGGCGCGTAAAGTGCACGACTAATAATGACTCATACTCAATAAACAAGGATATACAGCGAACCTTGATCGCTTATTTGATATAAAAAATTCGCTATAAAAAAGCGAGCACTTCAAATATCAGTGCTCGCTTTTTTCATCTTGGTTTCATGCTGCAGCGCATCAAACTATTATTTAACCTCAACTGCTATCTGCTATTTAACCTCAACGTAGAGTTAAATAGGCGCACGGTTCTTGCTTGGACGTAGCGCCCAAATCGCCCCGCCAAATAACAGCATTGCCACTCCCGACATCGCCATGACACCATAGCTGTATGCCAACCCGGCAACCGCAGACCAAAGGGCCACGCCAATATGCATCATGGTCATCCCCATCGACATTAACATACCACGATGTTGCTGTGACAATTGGGCGATATAACTTTGTAACGCTGGAGAACCAATGCCACCAGCCATCGACCAAAAAAATAACGGCACCAATAACAGCGTCCAATGTTCAACTGGGGCAGCATAAAACGCCACACTGACGATAACACACGCCACCAAAGCGCCACGCATCACACGGCGACCATTGCCAAAGATTACAATCGCACGTGGCATCAACATATTGCCGATCACACTGATCACGCCTAAAGCTGCATATAAGCCACCGACTAACCACATGGAAACGGCAAACTGATCACGCAAGTGCTGTCCAACCAGATTAAACAGACCAATACCGCCGCCCAATCCTAAACACATAGCTAATAAGGCTCCTTTTGCGCCGGGGAGCGCCCAAATCGTCGTCGTAGCGGTTTGCTCCTCATTCTGATCTGGCGTTTGGAAAGCTGTATTCTCTTTAACTGTATCGTCTTTAGTTGTATGGCCTTCCGCTAAATTAGCAACGGCTTGAGATGCTTTTTTTGCATTTAGAGATTGCACCACTAACCCCATTGCCAATACCCAAGCAGCAACACCCAATACCATAAAGGCCGTGCGCCATGAGAACCACTCAGCCACAAGAGCGCCAAAGGCTGGGCTGGAAATCATACCAAAGGTTAACCCCGCTTGTACCCAAGCAATTCGACGAACCGCTTCTTTTGCTGGTGCATCCGCAGCCATAGCAAACGCAATAGGCAACATACCAGCGCTGGCAATACCCGTGATCACTCGAGTGGCTAATCCGATTTCAAAACTTGCCACCAGCCCAGTTGCTATCGAGGCAAAACCAAATAATATGGCCGCTGGCAACATAATATTTAATCGTCCATATCGATCCGATAATGCCCCTAACGTTGGTGCAATAATAGCTAATGCCACGCTATAGGCCGTAATAAACAAGGTCACTCTTTCCGGCGCAACACCAAGGTCATGACCAATAGGCATTAAGATCGGCCCGAGCATCAACTCATCAGCACCGACCACAAACGCAATCAAAAATAATAAGCATTTTAATAACATATCTTTTTCCTAAACCTAAATTTGTGGAGCGTTGAGTTGTTGAATATCAATCACTCTATCTGGCCAACCTTGCACGAAACTTGGCTCATGAGAGACCACAATGATCGCTCCCGAATAATTAATCAACGCTTGTTGCAAGACTGCTTTTACCTCAATATCTAAATGAGTAGTCGGCTCATCGAGAACCAAAATATTAGTCGGCTTTAGAGCCAAGGCGCACAATTTGACTTTGGTTTGTTCACCACCGCTTAACGAGGCGATCGGCTGCAACGCCAATTTGCCACCGATCCCAACCGCTGCAAGTTTTTGTCGCGCAGATTTATCGTCTAGGGTAGCTGACGCTGCTTTAATGATATTAACCGGTGTCATCTGGGGGTCATGCCACGCCAACTCTTGAGAAAAGTAGCCCAGCTTGACTCCATGAGCGATATCCACTTTACCCGCCAAAGGGGGCAACTCACCAATCAAGGTTTTCAATAATGTTGATTTTCCTACCCCATTGAAACCTAAAATCGCCACTTTCTCACCACGGTGAATGGTCAAAGACAAGCGCGGCAGCAATAAATGAGAATAGCCAATCCCGAGCTGATCTGCTTTTAATCCTTCTGAGGCACTTAACCCACTTTGCAGAAAAGAGAGACTCATTGGTTTACGCAATTCAGGCGCGACCATACGCTCAATTCGATTTAATTGCTTTTTACGACCATTCGCAATGCTGGCATTCACCCCTGCGCCATTTTTTGCAATAAAAGATTCCAGCTTTTCAATGTGCTTTTGTTGCGCTTGATATTGCTTAATATAGGTCGCTTCATCTTTGGTTTTTTGCGCCATCGCTTTCGCAACATTGCCTTTAAACTTGCGAATAGATTGCTTGTCGATATCACAAATGTGAGTCGTCACGTCATTGAGAAAATGCTGATCATGAGACACCACCATAAACGCACCGGCAAAATGTTGCAGGTATTCTGTTAACCATTGGATATGCGAGTGGTCTAAATAGTTAGTAGGTTCATCCAGTAACAACACCTTAGGCGCTATCAGTAATAATTGTGCCAATAGGACTTTATGACGTTGTCCACCGCTGAGATCCGCTAATCGTGTTTCCATCCCAAACGCGTTGATCCCTAGCCCATCGGCGACCGCTTCAATTCGGTTATCTAAGGTATAGAAAGATTCGCTTTCCAACTTAGTTTGAATTTCAGCCGCTTGATTTAAATAATTCAGTGCCACACTTTTCTCTGGGCAAGAATAAATCGCCATCATTTGCGCTTCTAGTTCATACAGCTCAGAAAACGCTTGTCTTAAATGCTCACGAACCGACAACGCCGGGTTGAGTTGTGCGTGTTGATCAAGGTAGCCGACCTTCACTAATGGCTGCCATTCAATCTTGCCGGCATCTGGTAATAATTCAGATTGCAGCAATCTCAATAACGTGGTTTTACCAACGCCATTGGCTCCCGTGATCCCAACATGTTCTCCAGGTAACAGAACAAAGTGGGCATTTTGATATAAAGTTTTATCACCAATGTGATAAGTCAAATTTTGAATATTTAATAAACTCATGATGTTACATCCAAAAAAACGAGGGGTGGTATGACAATACCGACCCCTCGTTTCAAAAAATTTTGAACATTGCTTTTAGCAAACAAAAGGCCGACGATGAAGAACATCGCCGGCCTTTTTCTGTAATGCTCAGATACAATCACCCCGTTCTTATCAATAAAGAAATAGCGTCGTACCTGATGAAGATTCAGAAAGAATAAGCTCCGAGCAACACTTCATCGTGTTAGTGCGCGGAGCAAAGTCTCCTGACAAAATTTTTAAATAGGATGTAAAACATTACAGATGAACTCTTAATTTAATTAGGCGAGATTTTATTCAAACCTAACTATTGAGTCAACTTAATCTTATCAATCGACTCCCTACTAATCACCTATCTACTAATCATTTATCTACCATCACTTCGATGCTATAACGGCAGTTATAACGCAGGTTCAATCGTGCCGTTAAAAGTGTGATGAATAAAGTCTGTCACAGCGGGTGAATGATAAATATCAACGATCTTTTTATAGGTTGGATTGTCTTTATCTTGCGCTCGTGCCGCAATAACCATGACCGCTAATTTGGCATCTTTAGGCTCTAAATAAATACCTTGTTTTTGCGGATCAAGGCCCGATGACATCACATAGTTCATGGTAATAACTGAGGCTGCCGCATCACTTAATGTTCGTGGTAATTGCGCCGCATCCATTTCAATGAATTGTAAATTTTTCGGGTTTTCAACCACATCATACACGGTCGCTTTATCGCCCAAACCTGGCTTAAGGGTAATAACGCCCGCCTCTTCCAATAATAATAAAGCGCGACCGCCATTGGTAGGATCGTTTGGAATGGTAATCGTTGCCCCCACAGGTAACGCGTCAACGGAGCGGTATTGATCCGAATAAATCCCCATGCGCATTAAAATAGAACGCCCAATGGACACTAATTGCTTCTCATTATTGGCGTTATAATTGTCTAAAAAAGGCTGATGTTGGTAACTATTAAGATCAATCGTTCCATCGGCCAAGGCGGCATTAGGTGTGATGTAATCAGAAAACGTCACCACTTCGACGTGTATTCCTTGTTTTTCCGCTTCTTGTGCGACTGCTTCTACCACTTGAGCATGCGGCCCTGCGGTAGCGCCAATTTTAATGGTATTGGAGGCTTTATCACCACAAGCCGCCAACCCTAACAAGAGTGGTAAAACCAATAACCGTTTCATCATTGAATGCGTCTTTTTCATAATATCCTTCTTATAAATTAGCCGTATAGACATCTATAATTAAGATACAAGGAAAAGACGTATAAAGATAATGACTTAAAATGAGGTCGGTATAACGGATAGTTATATAGGAATCGTCTCTAAGAGAAACCGCTGCGAAAAAGATAAAAAAGCCGAAGGTGCATGTCCAATAAGGAAAGTGGCAGCATCTTCCTGATATTTGGCTCATTTTGTTTAGCTTGAAGGTTGTAGCTTATCAAACAACATTCAACGGCTTAACGGAGCCAATATCAGGAAGGATACGGTTAAACATTAATGCGTTGATAACTCACTTAAGGCCTCAATTCCCACAGGCTCGTTAATCAACATAGGCACTAATGCGGTACGTTGAGCCAAGGCATGCACTTTTTCTATTTGCTGCATTTCTTGCATGGCACGTTTTTGTAATAAAGGCGATTGAGTTTGCGCCACCGATAAGACGTTATTGACGATCCAACCCCATGGACGAATGCCTGCTCGTTCAAGGTCATGTTGTAAATGTTCCGCTTCCAACACCGGAGTCGTCTCCGCCAAGGACGTGATCAATACTTTGGTTCTCTCTGGGTCTTGTAGCTGCATCAATGGCGTGGTAAAGCCTTTATTCGACCCCATTTTTTTCTCTATTTCTTTATGATACGAACCAGTCGCATCCAGCAACAATAAGGTATGGCCCGTCGGCGCGGTATCCATCACCACAAAACGTTTAGCCGAATCACGGATAGCACGTGAAAACGCTTGGAACGTAGCAATTTCTTCGGTACAGGGTGAACGCAAGTCTTCTTCAAGTAACGCTTTTTCTGAATCAGAAAGATCTTTACCTTTAGATTCTAAAACATGCTGGCGATAACGCTCTGTCGCTTCCACCGGGTCGATGCGGCTGACTTCCAAATTAGCTAAGCTGCCATTTAGCGTCGATTGTAAGTGCGCAGCAGGATCTGAGGTAGTTAAATGAACATCAAAGCCTTTTTTCGCTAAACCCACAGCAATCGCTGCCGCCATAGTGGTTTTTCCAACCCCGCCTTTGCCCATTAACATGATCAAGCCATGATCGTTTTTGGCAATCTCATCTACTAAATCGGCTAACGAAGCGCTATTTTGAACAAGCTCAGAAGCTTCAAACTCCACCGCTTCTACCGCCACATTTGGTTTTAATAACGCAGATAATGCCGCAATACCAACCATGTTATTGGCTCTCAAATGAATAATATCCATTGATAAACCTTGCAGTGCTTCTGGTAACGCTTGTAACACTGCTTGCTCGCGTTGATAGATCACCGATGCCAATTGATCTTGCTCTGCTGCCGACTCTGGCATCACACCATTGACCACCAAAGATTGCTGAGTGATCCCAAGTGAATACAATTCTTGATAGGTGTGCGCCACTTCCGCCAATGCGCTCTTTTGTGCTCTTGCGACCAAAATTAAGCGCGTTTTGTCTTGATTAGATAGCACCTCAACCGCATGGGCGTATTGGCTGCGTTGCTTTTCTAGCCCTGACATCGGCCCAAGGCAAGAAGCGCCTTCTGGGTTATCTTCTATAAAGTTGCTCCACGCTCCCGGCAATTGCAATAAACGAATCGTATGTCCTGTCGGCGCAGTATCAAACACAATATGATCAAATTGAGTCAGCAGGCTTTGATCGGTCAATAACTCGGTAAACTCATCAAAAGCGGCAATTTCTGTGGTACAGGCACCTGAAAGTTGCTCTTCAATACTGCGCAACGCATCCGGTGGCAAAATGCCTTCTAAAGGCTCAACAATACGCTGACGATAATGCGCTGCCGCTTGTTGAGGATCAATTTCGATTGCCGACAAATTAGCGATATTCTCAATATTAGTAATGCGATTACCAATCGTTTGATTGAACACTTGAGCCACATTTGAAGCAGGATCGGTACTGACGAGTAGCACTTTTTTCCCTTGCTCAACCAAAGATAAGGCCGTTGCACAAGAGATCGAAGTTTTACCTACTCCACCTTTACCAGTAAAAAACAGGTAAGGAGGCAAATTATGTAAAAATTGCATACGACATTCCTTCTGTTTGAATTAACAGCAACCTGATGATTGACAGCAATTGGATTGCGCTTGTGGCTCTGCACCTTGATTGATCACAGTCAGGCCAAACCAAGTTGCCAATTCTTGACGGCTTGGATATTGGTTGGACATTTTTATCTGACCGCCCAATAAAATGGCTGGCAGTTTATCGGCACCTTGCTGTTGTAAAAAATCTTTGATTACCGCTTGATTGGCAAATGCCATCGGCTCTTGAGCTAAATTAAAGCGTTTCACCTCAATGCCTTGCTGCTTCAACCAGTCGATATCAGCAGAAAATTGAATCAAAACTTGGTCGGCATCCACGCCACATACTCCACTACTGCAACACAAGGCAGGATCGTAAATTTCTAAGACTTTGGCTCCAACAGGCGTTAAGTTATTAATTTTCATAAAAAACCATCCTTATAGAAAACACATTGAAAGGCATAACATGAAGTACAAGTAAGTATTAATCTTATACATATATGAAATTCATTATATATGAAAAAACAGATATGACGAGAGAAAAAATCAATAATAGTAATCACACTCATTAGACGGTGAGAAATTGCGTAGGAAAAAGGCTTGGACACCAGGTTAAAATTTCACTAAGTCGTGATGCTACAAGCAAGTCTTTAATCAGTAAGGATGATCAGATAATGAGTACGATGGGTATTCTTGCAAGTTACCTACAAAGGACTATGGATTTTCTCTATAAAAAGCAGACAATAAAC
The DNA here is from genome assembly GCF_002157735.2 of Vibrio aphrogenes. Lineage (NCBI taxonomy): Bacteria > Pseudomonadati > Pseudomonadota > Gammaproteobacteria > Vibrionales > Vibrionaceae > Vibrio > Vibrio aphrogenes. The sequence continues at coordinate 37,571 of NZ_AP018690.1, read as the reverse complement.
TTAATAAATGGAGGGGTATATGACACACAAGCCAAGCAGAACCGAAGCCATGCAACTGATCATTGATGAAGCCAAAAAAACGTTCCCTTTGTATGAAGAAGACACCTTTGTTTGTGGGACCGAAGGCAATTGCATTGGCTGCCCCAAAAAGTTGATGGAATTGGTCGACTCGGAATTATCCTATTGGGAAAGTGCGTTAAGGCGCGGCATCACTCCTCAATTTGATGAAATTCGCCGCTTTGGTAAATTATGCAAAAACGTCAAGCGTGGCTTAGTTAGAAACAACATCCTCACCTCCTAACATTAATAATGAGTCCCTGCTCAATTATTAGTGTTTTACACAGACATTCACGAAAATAAGACTTCACACAAAGTTTTAGCGCTCATCATTTTGATCTATCCATATTCAGTGGTATTGGTATCTATATTTAAAATATAATACTACAAAAGGATTCATTATGAACAAAGCGCTCTTCTCTTTACCCGTCTTGCTCACCATGTCCTCTTTCGCTTTAGCAAATGTGCAATTTGCCAATCCCAATGGAGCACTGGGTGAGCCGGCCAGCTACCCCGAGTTTGCCAATATTTTATCGCACTCAGAATTGCAAATATCTGACCCCGAAGGAAAAAAAAGTAATAAAGAATTTTTTGCGCTCGATAATGACTATACCGGGATTGTGAATGACAATTTTTACGTTGATAAACATTCCAAAGCTCTGGTTTTTAAGATGAAAAATGACCATTTGCGCAATGAATTACGAGTGCAAAAAAACTTTCGCACTGACTTACCAAACGAGTTCTACACGTTAACTGCTGAAGTTGAAATCATCCACCCTGAAGCGGCAATGAAGCACTCTACCTCTAAACAAAATGAAATCACCTTTCTACAAGTACACAATAAAGGTTTAGATAATGAAGGCACGCATAATGTACCGCACCCATTATTACGTGTGGTGTGGAAAGAAAATAATCATGGCGTAAAAGGACATTTCTGGGCTGTGACGAAAAATAATGCCGCGATCTGTAAAGGCAGTGCTGGTGAAAAAAATAAAGATAAAGATCTATGTCGTTCGGATGTAGCTTATAGCATGGTCGATTTAGGTAAAGCACCAAGCGATAAAATGACAAAGTTTGATGTGACCGTCGGAAATAAGCTCTTAACTGTCTATGTCGATGGTGAACGTAAGTTAGAAAAAAATATCGATTATTGGCGTCACCTTCTAAGCTTCTTTAAAGCTGGTGTGTATAACCAATTTACTCACGGTCAAAGTGAAGCGCATTTCCAAACTCTGGAATACCACGAGCTTACAAAATAACCTCATCGCACGCTTGATTGCTCTATAAACTCAACCCCCACTTGCTTTCACAACTGGGGGTTGTCATAAGAAATCTCTCTTTCAAGCGGCAGTTACGCCACCGTTAACTCAATCGCAATATTGCCACGAGTAGCATTTGAATATGGGCACACTTCATGCGCTTTATTCACCAATTCTTGCGCTGTTGCTTTATCAAGATCACCCACATTGACTTCCAGCTTCACTGCAATACCAAAACCGCCTTCGATAGGGCCGATAGATACTTCAGAATTAATGTGAGTCTCTTTAGGTAAGGCAACTTTGGCTTGACCTGCCACTAACTTCAAAGCGCCAATGAAGCAAGCTGCATAACCTGCTGCGAACAATTGCTCAGGGTTCGTCCCTTGGCCATCATCGCCACCTAAACCTTTAGGTGTAGATAATGCTACCTCTAAACGGCCATCATCAGATTTAGCCGAACCTTCACGTCCACCTGTCGCGGTTGCTTTTGCTGTATATGCGACACTTTGTAATGTTTTCATTGTTCACTCCTAACAAGAATAGTGTATTTAACCTCAGTTGCGGATAACTAGAAGTCACTCAATACCGCAGTTGAGGTTATTTAGTTTGCATGCAAAATATTAGATCGGCTTTTTGATAATTGCAAATAGTTTGCACACAAAATAAAATGGTCGTATACAACTAATGGAATACCTTATGAAACATTCACAATTGCACCTCGATAACCAAATTTGTCATCGTCTGTACATGGCGGCAAACAGCATTACACGCCGCTATCGAGAGTCTCTTGCCACGCTTAACTTAACCTACCCACAATATGTTGTAATGATGGCGTTATGGGAAAAGGACGAAATTACGATTGCTGAATTAGTTGACAAAACCGCCATTGATGGCAGCGCCATGACCCAGATCCTCAAAAAAATGACGGATAAAGCACTATTAGCCATCGTCAAAGATGAGCATGATAAGCGCAAAAGGTTGGTAAAACTGCGCTCCCACGGTCAACAATTACAAGATTTAGCGGCCGATATCCCCGCACAGATCCGCTGCCAAATCCCTCACTTGACAGATGATGAGGCGCAACAATTGATGCATTTATTGGATAAAGTCGTTCAAGATTTAAATTAACGCGCTAGATCACAGCAAATTTAACTATCTTTACAGCTAAGCTATTGATTTCTTAATTTGGCTCGATATAGTAATCGCAATGATAACAATTATCGATTCCAAGGATAAAAAATGAAGTCTGTTAAAAAAATGGCGTTGCTCGTTTCAAGCGTTATCGCGGCCTCTGTACTGGCCATCCAACCAGCACAAGCAAAAACTGTTACCCTGAATCACATCATGGGCACAACCACCGTTGAAACCTCTCCTCAGCGTGTCGTGGTGATCGGTATGGGAACATTGGATGCCGTTGATGCTTTAGGTGTTAATCCAGTTGCGGTTTCTAAAGGTGGTACCTTCCCAAATTATTTAACCAAATATAACAGCCAAGATTACGCTTCAGCAGGCACTATTTTTGAGCCAGATTTTGAATCTATTTATACTCAAAATCCGGATCTTATTATCGTTGGCCCTCGCAGTTCTAAACAATTTAAAGAACTGTCTAAAATTGCCCCTACCTTTGTTTTTGCCGTCGAAAATGGCAGTGATTACTGGAAAAGCACTCAAGCACTTTGGCAAGATTTAGGCGAAATTTTTGATAAACAAGATATCGTCAAACAAAAAATTGAAGCCTTGAATCAACGCTTTGCAGCAATTAAAACTTATAACCAACAGCATAATATGGACGCATTAATGCTGATGAGTTCAGGTGGTAACATTGCTTCTTTTGGTGAAGGTTCAAGATTTTCTATCCTATATCAAGACTTTGGATTCAAACCAAGCCTAGAAATTAAAGATAAAAAATCAGATCGAACTGGCGGTCATGGTCAATTAGTGTCTTATGAGTTAGTTAGCCAAGAAAACCCGTCAACCTTGTTAATTTTAGATCGTGATAAATTGGTCAATAAAGGCAAAAGCACTACTCGCCAAGATTTTGATAATGAATTAGTCCGCTCGACCGATGCTTACAAAAATAACCGTATGATCTATCTTGATATTCCAGCTTGGTATGTCGCCAGCGCGGGTATCACTGCAACAGAAACTATGGTCAGCGATATAGAATCTCTAACTAAAAATAACTAATTAAAAAACTGAGGTTATTGTGACTAAATTGTTGTCTATTTTAGTCTGCCTGAGTATTGCATCACTGTTTGTTGGGGTGGGTAACGTAACGGTTGCCCACCTTTTCGTTGGTGATGCCAGTGCATGGCAATTATTCCTTTCCAGTCGTGTTCCCCGCTTATTGGCTATTTTATTAGCCGGTGGCGGGTTGAGTATTGCTGGACTTATCATGCAACAAATCAGCCAAAACCGATTTGCAGCGCCTTCCACATCCGGCACGATTGAATGCGCTATGCTCGGATTTGTGTTGAGCTTAGTAATTTTTGGTAATGGTGATCAACTGTGGTTAATCTTCGCAACAGCCATGGCCGGTACTCTCTTCTTTGTTCAGTTGATTCAACGTATCCAATTTAAGAATGCGGTTTTTGTTCCTTTAATCGGTATTATTTTTGGCAACATTATTTCTTCTGTCGCCACTTTTATTGCCTATAAATACGATGCTTTGCAAAACTTATCGAGCTGGGCCGTCGCCAACTTTGCCACCATTTTAGCCGGTAATTTCGAACTGCTTTATATCGCTCTACCCGTTGCCATTTTTAGTTATCTGTATGCCACACGAATCTCAGCGGTCGGCATGGGGAAAGATTTTGCAATTAACTTAGGACTAAATTATCAACAAGTGATGACGATTGGTGTAGCGCTGGTATCCATTATGTCTGCAACGGTGGTAATGATTGTCGGCCAACTCCCCTTTTTAGGCTTGATTGTACCGAACTTAGTAAACCGTTTTTATGGTGATAATTTACGCAAAAACATCCCTCGTACTGCTGTTTTAGGTGCCATTTTTGTTTTAGCGTGTGATGTGGTTGGCCGAGTCATTATTTTCCCTTATGAAATTCCAATTTCTATGGTCATCAGTTTATTAGGCGGTAGCGTCTTCATTTTATTGGTATTAAAAGGTATGAAAAATGAGCAGTAATATACCGGCTGATAAATACAAAATTTGGGCTTTATTGGCCATCAGTCTCGTCATGGCTGCGTTATTTATTGGTTATGGTCTCAATGCCAATAACTATGAATACTTTTTATCGCGCCGTATTCCGAAAGTGTTATCGATGGTAATTGCCGGTTTTGCGATCGGCCTGTCTTCTTTTTGCTTTCAAACGATTACAAATAACCGCATTTTAACCCCCAGCATCATGGGGTTTGATTCGTTGTACATGTTAATTCAGGTCTTGGTAGTCGCTACCTTTGGTGGGTTAAGCGTCATGATGACCAATGCGGTCTTTAACTTCGCGATCTCTGTCGTCCTCATGATGGCGTTTTCATTGGTTCTGTTCTTGCTGTATTTTCGCTATTCCGCCAGTAATATCATTTCACTATTACTGCTCGGGGTGATTTTCGGTCAGCTGTTCCAAAGTGGTTCATCGTTCTTAACCATGTTGATGGACCCCGATGAATTTGCGAGCGTCCAGTCTAATATGTTTGCCAGTTTTAATAATATTCATGTTGAGCTGGTTTATTGGACTTTGCCGGCGTTAGTGCTGGTGTCGGTATGGCTATTTAAATTACACCAAACCTTGGATGTGTATTTACTCGATCAAGACAACGCCATTAGCCTTGGGGTCGATATCAAAAGAACAACTCGCACCATTCTTTTGCTGTCCGCTATTTTGATTGCCATCTCAACCGCTTTAATCGGACCGATTATGTTTTTTGGTTTACTGATCACCAACCTCACTCGAGAGTGGCTCAGAACGTATCAACATAAGTACTTACTTACGGCATGTGGCTTGATGTCAGTCGCCACGTTACTCGTAGGCCAGTGGATTATCGAAAAAGCCTTTGGATTTGAAACCACCCTCAGTGTGATCATCAACTTTGTTGGTGGCTTGTACTTCTTATTCTTATTACTACGCAACAAAGTGGTGTAATAGCTATGATTGAACTCAAACAACTTTCTAAATATTTTGGTGAACACCCTGTTGTGCAAAACGCCAGCGCCGAATTTGAAAAAGGCAAAGTTACGGCCATTATTGGTCCAAATGGAGCCGGTAAAAGTACCTTACTATCGATGGCAGGACGCCTATTAAAACGGGACCAAGGTGAAGTATGGATTGATGGCAAAGAACTGGTTGAGTGGGATACTAAAGCGCTTGCCAAACGTTTGTCGGTCTTACGCCAAGCCAATACGGTGTCGCTTCGCTTCACTGTCCGAGAATTAATTTCCTTTGGACGCTTCCCGTATTGCCAAGGCAATTTAAAAGCCGAAGATAATCAAGTGATTGATACCGCTATTGAGTATTTAGATTTAGGAAAAATTCAATACCAATATTTGGATGAATTAAGTGGTGGGCAACGACAACTGGCTTTTATCGCGATGGTAATGGCGCAAGATACGGATTATGTTTTTCTCGATGAGCCATTAAATAATTTGGATATCAAACACTCACTGCAAATTATGAATACCATTCGCCGTTTAGCGCATGAGCTCAATAAAGCGGTTGTGATTGTCATCCATGACATCAATTTTGCATCGTGCTATGCCGATACCATTATTGCGTTAAAGAAAGGGCAAATTATTGCGAAAGGTCCAACGGATAAAGTCATTGATGCTCAGGTATTATCTGATATCTATGAAACGCCCTTCAACGTCATCGAAGTAGATGGCAAACGTATGTGTTTGTATTTCTCATAATAGCCTAAGCTTCTTGGCTCTAACCATTCTTTTGGCGTGTTCTCATTAAGTGTTTTAATCAAGGTTTGTACTCTTAATGGCAACACGCCTGCCGCAAAATAACACACTATCGGTTTAGCTGCGCTGTACCATTCAGGTAAACAAGGTTCAATATTGCCAGGGTGCGCCGCCAAATAATTGTTTGCTGTCCATATTGGCAATAAACCCACCCCATAACCGGAGGCAATCGAATCTAATTGCATCATTAGGTTATCACTACTCAAGCGGCTGATTGGCGGGATCACGACACAATGCTCTTGTCCATTGGATAAACAAATCGTATTTTCCAGTTCCTGATCAAAAGGCAACCATTGATGATAATTCAGTTGATTAGGATGGGTTAATCGCCCGTGCTCTTTCGTGTATTGCGGCGACACATACAACCCATACTGCCAATAGCCGAACGTTTTTTTACGCCATGTCCCCGGTAGTGAGCGCTCACCGATTGAAATCACAATATCCGGTTCTTGATGTAAATATTCATCACGGTATTCACTAAAAAATCGAATATTGACTTGTGAATGCTCATCTAAAAAGCGATGCAATTCTTTTCTTAACCAACCTCGAACTAATCCTTGTGGTGCCAAAATGGTAATTTCACCACTGACACTTTGCTTTAATGATTGCAGAGCATTTTGCGACTCTTCCGCTACCATTAATAAACGCTCACAATATTCAGCAAACACTTCCCCTGCACGAGTCAAAAATAATCGCGTTCCCTGCTTAATAAACAAGGCTTGCCCTAATTCAGACTCTAACTGTGCCAAACGTCGACTGATGGTTGATTTTGGTTGATTTAACGCCTTTGCTGCCGCAGTCACACTGTGGTAACGACTTAATGCAGCGAACGCTCGAATGCCTTGCAACTCTGTTTTCATTTCAATCCCATTTTTGGAACAGTCAGTTCCACTCATTGATCTATTCAATAGCAGCGAATATCGCAATAATCGCCAATGAATTTAATAATCATTATCATTTAAAGGAATAATAATGTCTAGTTATCGTTTGCCGCTCTCTACTTTGGCGGGTTCTATTTTATTGGCTACGAGTGCTTATGCTGCTCCTTCACCAGATTCAACAGAAACCATGGTAGTAACCGCTTCTGGTTTCGAACAATCAGAAATTAAAGCTCCAGCAAGTATCAGTGTTATTACGCGCGATGAGCTGGAAAATAAATATTACCGTGATGTCACGGATGCCTTGAGAACCGTTCCTGGTGTGACAATTACCGGTGGTGGTGATACCACTGATATTAGTATTCGTGGCATGGGTTCGGCCTATACTCTTATTTTGGTCGATGGCAAACGTCAGTCATCACGCCAAACTCGTCCAAACAGCGATGGCGCTGGTATCGAACAAGGTTGGTTACCACCAATCGAAGCCATTGAACGTATCGAAGTTATCCGTGGTCCAATGTCTACACTGTATGGTTCTGATGCTATCGGCGGTGTTATTAACGTCATTACGCGTAAAGATGCTCAACAATGGCATGGTAACGTACAACTTAGCACCACCATTCAAGAAAACCGTGATTCTGGTGACGAGCGCAGTGCTAACTTTTATCTAACGGGTCCTTTAACGGATAAACTATCTCTACAAGTAGATGGTCAAACGACTGTCCGTGATGAAGATAAAATTATAGATGGTTATGAAGATAAATCATTGAATTCAATCAATACTAAATTAAGATATGCCGCTACTGATAATCATCAATTTGAGTTTGGTGCGGGTATTTCTGAACAAAATCGTGAAGGCAACGCGGGTTATACTTTAGAGCCAGGTTCTGAAACAGAATTAGATGAATATGAGCGCCACTATTACAACGTAAGTCACACTGGTGATTGGGGTCGTGTTGGACGCTCAAACACTTACTTACAGTACGAAGATTCAACTAACCGTACTCGCGAAATGGAAAGTGTGAATACGATTTTCAACACTCACCTTGTCACTCCTATTGCGTCACACACTTTGACAACGGGTTTTGAATATCAATATGAAAAATTAAAAGATTACACCTCTAATAAAGCTTCTGATCTCACTAAACTCGATAACAATCGCTATGCCATTTTCCTAGAAGATGAATGGGCGATCGTTGATTCATTCAGTTTAACGGTAGGCGCTCGTTTAGATAATGATGACAACTACGGTACTCACATTAGCCCACGTGTTTATGGTGTGTGGAGTATGACACCAAGCTGGGTATTAAAAGGTGGGGTATCAACAGGTTACCGTGCGCCAAGCTTACGTGAAATATCTCCAGATTGGGCACAAGTTAGCCGTGGCGGTAATATCTACGGTAACGAAGATCTGACCCCAGAAACTTCTGTTAATACCGAGGTCAGCTTAAACTATCAAAGCGATCATGGCTTATCATCAAGTATCACACTCTTTAATAACGACTTTAAAGATAAGATCTCTCGTGTAAGCTGTTCAACCTGTGGTCCAGTTAATGATTGGGGGAATGAATCCACTCAAAAAATTAACATAGATAAAGCGGTTACTCGTGGGGTGGAATTAACCTTATCAACACCACTGCTGGATACACTGTATTGGAACAATAGCTACACCTTTACTCATTCAGAGCAAAAGTCCGGCGATTATAAGGGCCAACCTTTAGTTCAGTTACCTAAACACTTATTTAGCTCCGATCTTTCTTGGCAGGTATTGGCAGATTTAGAAGCTTGGACACAAGTGACTTATCATGGTGAAGAAATGGAACCTATTACTGGCCCATCTTCTAGCAGCATCGAAGCACCGTCTTACACCTTCTGGGATATGGGTGTGAGCTATCAATTAACCAGCAATGTTTCGGTGAATGCCGCGATTTATAACTTACTTGATAAAGACGTTACTTATGATGAGTATGGCTATGTTGAGGATGGTCGTCGCTATTGGGTAGGCATGAACGTCGGTTTCTAACCCCTAAGCCTTTCCTTTCACGTACATCGTGAGAAATCCCCCCTTAATGCCAACCGGATAACATTCGGTTGGCATTTTTTATCCTTATGCTTTGCGGTTATACTATTCAACCTGAGCGGCCCATCCTTCCTTGCTATACCAATCACTCTAATGAGATGATCGCATAATGGGTATCATAGGTATAATGAGTACGACCGATATAATGCATCGCTCAGATGACACACACGCTTTAATGGAATCTATACATGATTAATGACAACGACGTAGTTGAAACTTTAGAAGAACTCGAAGCCTTTTTACTTCTAGTAGAAAATGGCGGCTTAGGTTTAAAAGGGGTAGCAGGAGTCGCGCTGGCCACCAACAATAGTAATGGTCGCCCGTTCATCGCAGTCTTGGATGATCAGCATCAATTGTTACTTGGACGTTGGGTCACGCAAGAAGTGTTTGATAATGGTAAAGATCTCGTAAGAAAAGGCCCTAAAAAGCCTCATTAATGAGTGATATCAAAGACTCAGTGGCAGACATTCTGCCACTTTTTATCTTTGGTTCTCATTAGAGTCTTTGGCAAAAAATAAATGATGCTAATATCAAGCTATTACTTCTACCAAACTCTGCCGCTCCTAAACTCCACTACTCCCAAGCTATTGCTACTTCACCAAATAACACAAAATATCGATCACTTGATCTGTGCTGGTCGCCCAAGCTTGAGCACTGGCGTCCACCTCTTTTAAAGGGTGAATAATATCTTCACTATGTAGGGTAATATAAGGTTTATCTAAGGCCGCACAATACCCAGCATCAAACGCAGCATTCCATTGTTTGTATTGATCGCCAAAGCGAATAATAGCCAGATCACACTGTTTAATTGCATTTTGGATACGAATCGCATTCACTTTGGCTGATTTGTGATCGCGCCAAAATCCAGCCTCTTCAAAACCTAAGCCATCGCCTGCCGCATCACTACTTTCATGGTCCGTTACCGCAGAGGTAAATTGAATCTGTAACCCTTTTTGCTCACAGCCTTGAATAATTCTCTCTCGCCAATCGGTATGAATTTCACCCGATAAATACACCTTAACGCACATACGATCCTCCTTATCTCAATGCTTAATTTCGTTCAACCACATCACAACGAATAACCGAAACGGCTTCGACAATATCGGCGAGTCCCGTCCGACTAGCTAAATAATGTGGGGTTTGCTTATGCTGCTCTAATGCTTCTTCATCGGCATAAATCTCATACAAATAAAAATGATGATCATCCTGTTGAGAAGTTAAAACATCAAACACATAACAGCCCGGTTCATGTTGGACCGAAGCGCGTGCATTTTCTTTCATTATGGATAAATACTGCTCACGACACCCCAATTTCACTTCATTTTTAACCATAATACAGAACATATTTCCTCCTATTACTCGCAAAACACAATTCATTGTATACAATAATAAATACAAAATCACGTTAGGAGGAAATATGAATCGACCTAAACCATTGGATGGCTTAAGACACTTAGCATTAAGCGTGACCCCATTTGAAGAATGTGTTCAGTTTTACCATGAGATATTAGGAATGAAGATTGCGCGTCGCGCTAACGATAATTTGGTGTATTTAACTTGTGGTAACGATAACTTATCTTTATCTCGCGCCCAGCAAGCACAAAGCTCAGGTAAACATAACCTTGATCATTTGGGCTTTATTGTAGATAGCAAGCAGCACTTACAAGCATGGTATGATTTTTTACAATCTAAAGGCGTACCTTTATTAGATACTCCTCATGATCACAGCGATGGTGCTCGAAGTTTTCATTGCCTTGATCCTGCAGGCAATGTGGTTCAGCCTTTGTATCATCCTGATATATCTCAAGGTTGATCAAGGCTTAGTCCGTAATTTGTGCTTGAATATAAGCCGAATGTTTTAAACAACATTGCACCAAATTTTCAATGTGTTGGTTGCTTTGTTGGCGACGATAATAAATATAAATAGGCCAAGACAGCTGAGATTCTTTGAGTGGGATGCAAACACAATCAGTTGTAGAAATAAATTTAATGCATCGAGGGGCAATTGAAATGCCTAAACCGGAAGAAACGGAAGTAACCAAATGTCGCATATTATCAGGATGAAAAACGACGTTTGGAGAGAAGCAGTTATCTTGGCATAACCTGTGAATGTGATCATACATTTCAGTCCAACTTGAGCGTTTAAATAAAATAAACTTCTCATCTTGTAACTCGGCAATAGACAGCTCTGTTTTATCGGCTAAGGGATGATGATTTGGCAGCAAAACCACCGCTTCATCTTGATACAACTCTTTCGCCATAAACAGAGCCCCATCGATGTCAGATAAAGAGCGTGTAAAAGCAAGGTCGATGTTATTCTCAATTAAAGCATCCCGCTGCTCCTCAACCGACATTTCATAAAGCTGGGTAGAGATGGTTGGGTTATCAATAAGATGCTCACCAATCAATTTTGGCAAGAAGAATGAACAAGCAGTTGCTAAATAGCCAATCCGAATCGACTGATCAACCGCGCGATCAGCTTCCACCACCCGTTGTTTTACTCGTTGGTCATTATCCACAATCTTGATAGCTTCGGGTAACAATACTTGCCCTGCAGCAGTTAATTCAACAAGATGTGTCGTGCGATGAAATAACTTCACCCCAATTTCATTTTCCAAATCTGAGATGTGTCTTGAAACCGTGGGCTGAACACTATTAATTTCTTTAGCTGCTAACGAAAAGTTCTTCAGTCGAGCCACAGTTAAAAAAGTTCGTAATGTTTTGATGTCCATTATCTGCTCATTCGATTAATGCATTATTGTTATACAATAATATCATTTCCATCAACTCGTAAGCCCTCCTATAGTGAAATGAGCGACAAGTCTCACACTTGCTGCCAGCGTATTATCTAACCAAATAATAAGTACAAGATAACTCGCTTACTTTCATACTCTACAGCGACAGGAATAAGAATTATGGATATCGATATTTTTATAGTGCTTGTGTATTTTGCATTTCTCATCGGATTAGGGTGGGTCTTTAGAAGTGCTGCCAACAATACCAGTGATTACTTCCGGGGTGGTGGCCATGTTTTATGGTGGATGGTCGGTTCCAGTGCCTTCATGATGGCGCTCAGTGCAATGACCTTTACTGGCTTAATGGGGAAAGCGCTCACCAGTGGCATGTCTGTCGCCATCGTCTTTTTCGCTAATGCCCTTGGCTATTTTGTTAACTACCTCTTTTTTGCTGCCAAAGCTCGACAAATGCGCGTGATCAGCCCACTGCAAGGGGCAAGAATGCGCTTAGGGAAAACAAACGAACAAGTATTCACTTGGGCAAACGTTCCATTAAGCGTGTTACAAGCTGCGATTTGGCTAAATGGATTGGCGGTATTTACCAGTGCTGTTATCGGAGTACCGTTAGAGCAAACCATCGTCGGAGCTGGTCTGGTGGTTCTCTTCATGTCGTTAGTCGGCGGAAGCTGGGCGGTAATTGCTTCAGATTTTATGCAAATGCTGATCATCACTGTAATGACTTTTATTGCGGCCATTGTTGCGATTTGGAAATCCGGTGGCGTCACAAATCTTCTTGATGTCGGTCTACCAACACAACAGTTGATCGGCGACGGTTACAGCCATACTTATCTATTTGTAGGTTGGTTTATCTGTATTTTTGTAAAACAGTTTTTTAGTACCAATAACATGGTTGATTCTTACCGTTATATTGCGTCTAAAGACACCAAGAATGCACGTAAAGCAGCCTTACTGGCTTGCTCTTTAATGATCATTGGGCCTCTAATGTGGTTCCTTCCTGCTTGGTTTGTGGCCGGACACTATCCTGACACCAACACTTGGGGCTTAGAAGCGCTAGGTAAAAATGTCGCAGATGCAACTTATTACATGTTCGTACAAAGAGAAATGCCGGTCGGTATGGTCGGCCTAATGCTTGCCGCCATGTTTGCCGCCACCATGTCTTCGATGGACTCAGCATTGAACCGTAACGCTGGGATTATCCTAAAAAGCGTTTATGAACCTTATTTCTGTAAAGACAAAAGTGAACAAAACCTCATGAAAATGAGTAAATTGCTCACCGCGGCGTTTGGCATCATTATCATTATTGCAGCCTTGTTCTTATCTTCTCTGAAAGAATTCGGTTTGTTCGACCTGATGATGCTAGTGGGTACTTTAGTCGGCTTCCCGCTACTTATCCCATCAATTATGTGTTTCTTTGTTAGAAAAACACCTGATTGGGCGGGTTGGGGCACTATTGTTGTCGGTATGGCAGTATCGGCGTTCATTGCATTTGTGATCACACCAGAAATGGTTCAACAAGTCTTAGGTTTAAATCAACCATTGAGTGTGCGTGAGTTCGCTGAAATGAAATCCGTTACCTTAGGGGTAGTTGGCCATATGTTGATCACGATGCCTTTCTTTGTTCTCTCACAATTCTTTTACAAAGAGCCTTCACCACAGCGTGCTAAAGAGATTGAAGAATTCTTTACCAATATTGATACTGAAGTCATTGTTGTTGACACTGCAGACAGTATCAAAGCCGACAATAAACAACATGAAATTCTTGGTAAGATGCTGATATATGCAGGAATTTTCTTAGCACTTTTAGTCTTCATTCCAAACCCTATGTGGGGAAGAATGCTGTTTATATTACTGGCAGCCATTATTGGTGGCATCGGCGTGTTATTACTAAAAACGCGTAAAAAAGTACAACCAATAAGCGCAAAGAAACCACAAATCGCTTAACTGTTCAATGAATCAGAGATAGGAGGTTCTCCTATCTCTTGTGGGAGAAATTATGTCCGTTCAAAAAGAATTTGGTGGTGAACTTTCTAGTGAAGAATTTAGAAAATTCACACTCTATACCACGCAAAGTAATAACCAAAAAGACGACAACACTCGCGCACAAATTTTAGGTTTTACTCAGCATAATGTCCGTATTGCCCCAGGGGCGATTGTCCGTATTGGCGACAATCAATTAGGTGCCAATTCATATGTTGGCCTCTATAGTTATGTCAATGGGGATGTCACTATTGGAGAGCATGTTTTAATTGGACCACATGTATCCATTGTGGCATCGAATCATTTGTACGATCCCAATACCGATTACTTCAGCGCTCGCACCGATGAAGTGCAAGGCAAAGTGGTAATTGAAGATGGGGTATGGTTAACCACAGGGGTTGTCATTACTCCGGGAGTCACGGTAGGCCGATGTGCCTTAGTGTGTGCCAACTCAGTGGTGACTAGTTGCGTTCCACCTTACGCCATTATGGCCGGCTCTCCAGCCAAACAAATAGGCGAAATCTGCCGCGACACAGGTAAATATCATTGGTTTAATAAGGAAAAATAAGATGTTAACGTTAAATCGAACTCATGATTTTCAAGTATTTACCACTCCTAAAAACCAAGCAGTCAGCCCAACTAATCCTCCAAGATTTAATTGGCCTCAAGCGGATTATCATGCGGTATATACGGTTGAATTATACTCGGCGACCCAAGACAAAACATGGACTTGGCACAACGCCAACTCCCCTTTCCAATTACCTTTCACCTTGCTATCAGGTCATTATCAATGGCGATTGATTGATATCGAAGGTGACGCTAGTGAATGGATGCATTTTGATATTAATGAACAATCGGTGCCGTATTTACCGCCTAGAGCCAAACAGCTATTTGAATTATGCCAAGACCGAAGCCAATGGTTAATGTATTTTGATGAAGATATTAGCACTTTAAGAATTTCTTCTTGGTCAGCACACAACAAACTCAAAGCCACATCTGAATTAGTCGATATTGAGGCGATCACTTACCCTGCTCATTATCGCCGTGGTCAAGAAGAAGGTAAGCGTACCGCGATCACCCATGTGCGCGAGTGGATCGACCGCGATTTAATATCGCTTACGCTGTTATATAAAATTTGGAATGATCAAGAAGCCGGTCAAAAAGCGGTCGAAATACTCTGCCGCCTCGCAGAATGGAGTCCAGAAGGCCCCGCATCATTATTACGCCCTTGCGCTTGGGGCGATGAAGTTGGACTCTCGTTATCACGCAACCTGTATCTGGCTTATCATTGGTTAACGCCATTACTGACTTCAGATGAACAAGATTTTATTCGTCCAATGTTGATCCGTATTGCGCATCAAATGGAAACTCGCTTAGAACAAGATCAATTTAAGCAATTCCCCGGCCATTCTCATACTTCAAGATTGCCGGCGTATTTGGGCATTGCCGCACTCGCTTTATTTAAAGAATACGATCAAACCATTTGTGAACGTTGGCTTAATTATGCACTCACTATCTATCAATGTGTTTTACCTTTCTATGGCGGTGAAGATGGCAGTTGGGCAGAAGGCCCCTTCTATTCCTCGTCATACACCAAATGGCAACATCCGTTCTTTTTAGCCGTAGAGCGCATCAGTGATTTCTCATTTTATGAGCATCCTTTTTACAAAAACTATTACAAGTTTGCGATGGATTTTGTCGTACCAAACCATACTGTCCATCCATTTGGTGACGGTTTTTGGTGCCAAAGAACCGGCAAAGAATGGCCAGGTTTTTTTGCGCAGAACCCACTAAGAATTTATGCCGATCGTTTTGGCGATCTACGTGCGCGTGAAACCGCCAATCAGTTAGAGATGGATATTGAAACCTATTATTTGCATCTGCTCGATATCATCCCAACGCGCAAACAACACTTCTTTTTAAGCCAATGCGCCCACAAAGAAGCGCTGACACCTCAGCCAATTTATCATCAATATTATGATTTTGCCGGCCTAGGTAAGGCGTCTAAACATGATTTGAATCTCTATTTCCGCGCAAGTCAGTTTGGTAATAGTTCACACCGTCACGCCGATCAAGGGAACTTAGCCCTCATCTATAAAAACGATAATGTACTGATTCCTAGTGGCAGTTATGGTTATCGTTTTGGGAGCCTACATCACGCGCAATGGACTCGTACCACCCGTGCTCACAATTTACCTTTGATTGATCAACAAGGACAAAAGCTCGATACCGAAGATGCAGTTGCGACCTTAATCTCGCAACAAGCGGGAGAGCATTGGTATGCAGCGCAAATCGATCTCACTCAAGCTTATGCGTCGTTAAAACGTTTCATTCGAACGGTAATTATGATCGAAAATTATGGCGTGATTATGTTAGATCATATCGAATGTTACCAAGCACAAAGCGTTCAATGGCGCTTACATTCGGAATGCCAACCGAAAATAGCCGTACAACACACGCTATTACAAGGAAAACAAAGCGATTATCAATTGACGTTACATACTCAAAAAGACCTTGTGCCGACGATTGTTCATGGCTATCAACAAGAAGCAACATCTCAAAATGCAGTGATCTCGGATGCCACTGACGATATTTACCATCTAGAATGGGATCTGGCTAGCCAAGCAAAACATTTGATTGCTGCCAGTTGTGTCATGGCCCCGATTACGCAACAACAAGAAGGGGATTGTCTGCAGTTCACCACTCAAGACAATGTATTTCGTTTTAATCAGCAAGATCTCAGCCTTACTGTTAGTGAGAACACGCTCGTAGAAGCCTAAGCATTGATCGCGTTGGCAATACCAAGTCACTCATATTGCCAACGTGTCTTTTATCACTTCAATCGAAAACTACTTCTTAAAATACAAATCTTTCGAATAAATTCGCCCTTCTGCATTATGCATAGGGTAGCCACCTAATTTTGGGTTCACCAAACGTGATTGCATAAAGTAATAAATCGGAGCGATTGGCATATCTTGCGCCAATATTTGCTCAGCTTGATCGTAAAATTGATTACGCTGTTTTACATCCACCGCCGCTTGAGCCTTGGTTAATACCTCATCGTATTTCGGGTTGGAATACGAAGGAAAGTTTTTGGCATTATCCGATGTTAATAAGGTTAAGAAGGTAGAGGCTTCATTATAATCACCACACCAAGAGGCGCGCATAATGTCAAAATTACGCTCCTGACGCGCTGCAAGGTAAGACTTCCATTCTTGGTTATCTAACGTCACTTCCATACCTAAATTCTTTTTCAACATGGAGGCAATTGCCACCGCAATCGCTTTGTGGTTTTCGCTGGTATTGTAAAGTAAAGAAGCTTTAAGCGGATGCTCGTGATCGTAACCGGCTTCTTTTAATAATTTCGCCGCTTCTTGATCGCGTTGTTGTTGTGTCCAGGTCGCGTATTCAGGCTGTGTTGCTTTGAAGTTAGCCACATCTTGGTGGGCAAAAGTATAGGCTGGCACGTTACCTTTAGTGACACCATTGGCAATCACATCACGCATGATAGTGTAAGAAATCGCTTTACGTACACGCACATCATCAAATGGCTTACGCTGAGTATTCAGTGCGTAATAATAAGTACACAACAATGGGGTGACTTTAAACGCATCAGGGTGTTCTTTTTTCAGTTTATCGGCCATGGCAACGGGAACATCAGACGTAATGTCAACTTCTCCGGTCATGTAACGATTCATTGCCGAGGTTTGGCTTTCAAATGGAATGTACGTAACTTTGTTAATTACCGTCTCTTTGTTATCCCAATAATTCGGATTGCGCTCCATTTCCAAGCGTTCATTGATCACCCAATTGGTAAGCTGATAAGCCCCATTTGATACCATATTGGCAGGTTTGGTCCAGTTATCGCCAAACTTCTCAACCGCTTTTTGATTGATCGGCATCATCACAGTATGCGCCGTCATCGCCACAAAGTACGGTACTGGTTTATCTAATTGGAACTGTAAGGTATATTCATCTAACGCTTTGACACCAAGACTCTCAACCGGCTTTTGACCATCAATAATCGCCTCAGCATTGTTAATACCGGTCAGTTTTAAATACCAAGCATTCGGAGAAGCAAATTTCGGGTCGACTGCCATGTGTAAGCTATACACAAAGTCCTGTGCGGTAACTGGCTCACCATTAGACCATTTAGCGTTTTTGCGTAAATGAAAAGTGTAGGTTTGATTGTCTTTAGTTTCCCAGCTTTCTGCCACACCGGGCACCACGCTGCCATCTTGATTTTGGATCACCAAGCCTTCAAATAAATCACGCAGAATATGCATTTCAGGAATGCCTTCCGCTTTTAACGGATTTAATGTCGGCGCTTCGGCATCATTGCCTCGAACTAATTCTTGCTGCGGTGCTAAAGTCACGCCTGCTGGCACTTGAGCTGAAAACGAGGCACTTGAAAAAAAGACTGTAGAGAGAGTGAGAGCCAAAACGGAAGGTTTCAAATGATGCATGAGGCGTCCTTGTTAATGGTGAAAAGCGAGAACAATAATAAGATAACTATAGCGTTATCAGCCCTTTCAACCCACTCTTTGTTGTATTTTTTTGTGATATTGTCATTATTTGCTCTCAAGGCTTTCACTGTTAAAGCGATTCAGTAATACTGCTGCTTGTAAGGAATATTCTTGATTAGGAAAATCGTATGGCTGTTATTCTTCGTCCCCGCACTCAACGTGCTCAATTTCAACTTAAGCCAATTTGCTATGGAAGTTCGGTATTAGGTGCGCCATTATTGTATTTTCCAGCACAAATCCAAACCAAAGAAAGCGGCCTTATTATTGCCGGTACGCATGGGGATGAAACCGCCTCAATAGTGAGCTTATCTTGCGCTTTACGTTCTATCGACAGTAGTCAATTACGTCATCATGTGATTTTGAGCATCAATCCTGACGGTAATCAATTAGGCACACGAGCTAATGCTAATCAGGTGGATCTCAATCGAAATTTTGCCAGTAACAATTGGCAAGCCGGCGGCACCGTCTATCGCTGGAGCACTCAAGAGCCTGAACGTGATGTTGACATTGGCACCGGAGAACTGGGCAATTCAGAACCTGAAACGGCTGCGCTCTGTCAATTAATTGAGAATTTAAATCCCGCTTGGGTCACTTCCTTTCATGAACCTTTAGCTTGTATTGATGATCCGAGCTTTTCACCCTTAGCGCATTGGCTGTCACAGAAGATTAACCTTCCTATGGTGAAAGAGGTCGGCTACGATACCCCCGGCTCTTTTGGCTCTTGGTGCGGCGAACGGGATTTACTGTGCGTCACCGCAGAACTACCACCGGTGTCCGCCGATTATGCCTGCGAACATTATTTAGAGGTGCTGGTGGAATTGTTGACAACTACCCCCACAACCTAGGGGACATCACTTTCATTGTCGAAACCTCAAATTCAAAACCAGGATTTTGATCTTCAGCTAAAAGCAGTGGCCCATCTAGATCGACCACATCGGCCTGTTGCGCAACCACAAATGCTGGCGCCATGCCGAGTGATGAGCCCACCATACAACCAACCATAATTTGCATACCTTGTGCCAGTGCCGCTTGTTTTAAAGCTAATGCTTCGGTTAATCCCCCGGTTTTATCCAATTTTATATTGATCATGTCATAACGTCCCACCAGCTTAGTTAAACTCTCGACGCCATGACAAGACTCATCGGCACAAAGCAGGATTGGCCGCTCAATCCCATCAAGCCAATGATCTTTATCAGCAGGGAAAGGTTGCTCGATCATCGCCACATTCAGCTCGACCAATTTAGGGATCATCTGCTGGTATCGGGCAATATCCCATCCTTCATTCGCATCGACAATAATTTTGGCATCGGGAGCATGATGACGAACGGCCGCCACACGAGCAATATCGCCCTCTCCGGCTAATTTAAGTTTTAATAACGGACGATGTGCATGGCGACTTGCCGCTTGGCCCATATTGTCAGGGGTATCTAATGATAAGGTGTACGCGGTCGTTAAAGGTTGTGGCTCCAGCGCGAGTAACTGCCAAATGGAGGTGTGTTGCTGTTTACACTGTAAATCCCACCATGCACAATCTAGAGCGTTACGAGCAGCTCCAGCGGGAAGAAGTTGTTGAATATCTTGTGCTGAAACGCCCTGCTCTAGCGCCTCTTGAAGCGCCGACAAATCATGCAACACTTGTGCTATCGATTCACCATAACGGGCGTAAGGTACACATTCCCCTCGTCCACGGTAGCCATTTTCTTCTAATGTCACCACCACCACTTCAGCATGAGTTTTAGACCCACGCGAAATGGTAAATGCCCCTGCAATTGGCCAAGATTGGCTTGAGAGTGTCAGTTTCATGTTATTCATCACTCCTCACATTACAGGGTTACGTATTCATCATAACCTATGGTTTGTAAAGCAAGATTGGCGTCTGCAACATGTTGTGGCAGCACTTGCTCAGCAAAAAAACCTTGTGAGGGATAATGTTTCAGCCGTTCGATTTCACCTACCATCAAATTAATGACTTCAGAGGAAGGATGAAGTGCGCTGCAATAATCAAGAAAATCGCATTGTGGAGAAGTCACTTGCGCTTGAATATCAGGCCACAACGCCTGACAAGTTGCCAAGGCACGGCGTTCCATATAAGGCTTTTGAATTAACGTGACACTGCTTAGTGAGATATTTTTTTCCGAGAGGAGCTGTTGGGTAAAACGAAAATTTTCGCCGGTATTGGTGGAGTGACTTTCTAAGATAATCGCCTCGCGAGGTACCCCAGCGTCTAAAGCAATTTTGGCAAACGTTTCGGCTTCAGAGAACTCAAAAAGCCCTTCCGTCATTCGCCCTTGGCCACCAGAAATGAGCAACAATGGCGCAATTCCTTGATGATAGAGCTCAGCTGCGCGCTCACCAACACGTAAGTCAGAGCTGCCTAGTAATAATAAGGCATCGGTTTTTTGTAACGGTTGGCCCAGTTTTAAATACTGCCAAAGTGCGATCACATGATCATAGTAACGAGTCATAAACACTTCCATGGTTGGAGTATGAAGAATGACTTACTGTACTTGAGTTTACTCGCAAGGGTAAGGGGACAACTGAAAAAATCAGCTCTCTTTTTGCCCAGTTATATCCTTTGATTTAACTTGAAAAATGGTGTTTAACGTCGGATTTCATCACTGCATTTTGATGATTACAGTCACGACATAAACACACGCGGTCCATTTTGTGGTAATGTACGCCGCTGAAAAGTTGATTAACGAGTTCATTAAATTTTTGGAATTTGTTTTTTAATGACGCATCATCTTCGATACGCTTACGTAACACCGCTTTATGTTGGGTATCGCGGCAACATGACTGGCAAAACAAAACAGGCATACTATCTCCAATAATTTAACGAAAAATGAAAGCAAGAAATTATACAAAATACTAAGTACTAAACTTTCAAAGACGTCATAATATTGAAAACTTCGTGTCAATAATTCAGTCAACATCAAATTATGTCCGTGTGATAAACATAAGATCAAAGTAAAACTCTAATGACATCACAGATAATGTGAATTAATCGTCACCACTTTCTTACATCCTATGTTTACAAAGCATTTGAACAATATACGCACTAATCTGCGGTTTTCATTGTTCCTATCCTTTGACACGGTCTGCATTTTTTTCTTATTTTTACTTTTATAAGGCAGTATATGAATACAGTTTATCCTGTGAATTCTGTCGAGTCTTTTTTACTCGCAATTTTTGTTTTATTACTCGGCCACTTTATCAACACCAAAGTGCCTTTTTTATCGAAATATCAAATCCCTGAGCCGATCGTTGGTGGCTTAATCGTAGCGGTGATCAGTACCATCCTGCACTTTAATCACATCACTTTAGAGTTTGATTTACCGCTTGAGCATACCCTCATGTTGTTGTTCTTCACGACCGTGGGCTTATCAGCCAGCTACACTCAGCTATTAAAGGGCGGCAAGAAGGTATTCATCTTTCTCGCGGTCGCCTCTATTTACATCATTATCCAAAATGCGGTGGGGGTGACGTTAGCTGAACTATTAGGTTTAAATCCTTTACTTGGGTTAGTTGCCGGCTCGATCACGCTATCTGGTGGGCATGGAACTGGCGCGGCTTGGGCAAGTACCTTTCAAAATAACTATGGCTTAAATACGCTCGAGTTTGCGATGGCTGCCGCGACATTTGGTTTGATTGTCGGCGGGATTATTGGTGGCCCAGTGGCACAACGTCGCATCCAAAAACATAACTTAGAGTCGGAGTATGGCGCTGGGGATAAACACCATGACAGCTTCCCTGATGTAGTGACCTATAATGATCGTGAAGAAGACCGCGTCTGCGCTTATCGAGTCGTAGAAACCTTATTTGTCATGTTGGTGTGCGTAGTGGGTGCTATCTACATTGAGAAATGGGTGGCCGCACTCAATATCGGTTGGTTAAAAATTCCTGATTTCGTCTATGCGTTATTTTTAGGGGTGATCATTACCAATATTTTTGAAGTCTCAGGTAAATACAAGCTCAATACCGACACCGTGGATATCTTAGGGACGGTATCACTGTCGCTATTTTTAGCCATGGCATTAATGAGCCTACAACTGTGGGAAATTTTCTCACTCGCCATTCCATTACTGATCATTCTTTGTGCTCAAACAATCATTCTAGGGTTATTTGCCTATAACATTACCTTTAGAGTCATGGGTTCTAACTATGATGCCGCGGTGATTACCGGTGGTCACTGTGGTTTTGGTTTAGGAGCTACGCCAACGGCCGTCATGAATATGGGTGCACTGGTTACCCATTACGGCCCATCCCCACAAGCATTTATGGTGGTGCCGATTGTTGGGGCTTTCTTCATTGATATTGTTAACTTGATTATCATCCAAGGTTACTTATCTTTTATTGGTTAATATGTTTATTTTGACTTTCAAGGACACATTGTGACTGAGCAAAAAACCGTTTCTCCACAAAAAATCTTCATGAGTGTCGCGCTGGTTATTGCGCTTGGCTCTTTAGAGAAAAGTATCGTCACGACCCCATTACCGATTATTGGGGATGCTTTACAAGCTGGAAATGCGCTCACTTGGGTGGTAACGGCTTACTTGCTTGCGGCCACTGCGGTGTTACCTGTCTATGGCAAACTCAGTGATATCTTAGGTCGAGTCAAAATGCTCTACATTGGGATCACCTTATTCATCATAGGCTCTACCGCTTGCGGCTTTGCGCAAGATTTACAAACCTTGATTGTCTCACGCATTATCCAAGGGATCGGCGGCGGCGGCCTCATTGCCCTCGCCTTTACCGTGATTGCGGACTGTATTCCCGCCCGAGAAGTCGGTAAATACCAAGGTTTTATCTCCATGGTTTATGCTGTCTCAAGTATTGCTGGGCCATTATTGGGGGGTTACTTTGCCGAACACCTCTCTTGGCGCTGGGTTTTTTGGATTAATATTCCCTTAGGCTTAATCGCTGTATTCTTGATTCGTCGCAACCTGTCTCATTTGAACAAAAAGCGCGATTCTAAATTTGATTGGTTTGGCGCGCTGATGCTGATGTTGTGCTCCACCAGCTTATTATTGTTACTCTCTCCCGAAGCAGAATTACCAATGCTGTGGACGGGAGGGGCATTTATTGCATCTATTGTCATGCTCATCATTGTGGAACGTCGCGTCTCTGATCCTATGTTACCGGCAAGATTAGCCAAACTGCCAAATTACCTCATCTGCATCTTACTCATTCTTTGTTCGCAATTGCTGATGTTTGCCATTTTGGTGTATTTACCGATGCAAATGCAGTGGCAACGGGGTTTATCAGCCTCAGCCAGTGGTGAAATCATGGTGATCTTTATGTTTAGTATCACCGCAGGAGCGTACATTGGCGGCAAGTTGGTGAATAAATCCGGTGAAACTAAACGTTATGCCATCTTTGGTTTTGCCTTTGCCGCCTTGAGTTTTGCCATGATCCAGCAACACTTCTATCCCGCCATTGCCTTAGGTTTAGCAGGTTTTGGTATCGGATTTACTTTGCCCTCTTTAGGCGTGGTAGTGCAAAATGTCCTGCCAGCCAAAGATCGTGGTATTGGCATGTCATTATTTAATTTTGGCCGTGAGTTAGGTGGGGCTGTCGGTGTGGCAGCGTGTTCAACCATGTTCCAATATACGCTTACGCAAAATGGCGTTAAAAAAGCCAACAGTCTCGCGGAATACAGCCATGATGCACTCGCCTCTGGCTTTACCGCGATTTATTTACTGATGGCGATCATGGCGATTGTTGCTATGTTTATTACGCTGTTCGCATTAAAAAAACAAACACTCTCAACTGAGATTAAACAAGATTAATACAATTCCGTATTCATACGTTAGATAAAGGTCTGTAATCATGAATAATCAGGTATCGGATATATTCCACCCAGAAGACTGGCAAGAGGTTGAAGGCTTTCACTTCGAAGATATCACTTACCATCGTGCCGTCGACGCCGGAGTGGTACGCATTGCTTTTAACCGCCCAGAATGCCGCAATGCCTTTCGACCAAAAACCGTCGATGAATTATATTGCGCACTTGAGCATGCTCGTATGTGGAGCGATGTCGGTTGCGTTCTGATCACAGGTAATGGACCAAGCGCTCGTGACGGCGGTTGGGCTTTCTGCTCTGGTGGCGATCAACGTATTCGTGGTAAAGATGGCTATAAATATGAAGGCATGCCACAAGACCAAATTGATCCAGCAAAGCTTGGCCGTTTGCATATTCTCGAAGTCCAACGCTTAATTCGCTTTATGCCAAAAGCAGTAATTGCCGTTGTCCCAGGTTGGGCAGCGGGTGGCGGCCACTCCTTACATGTTGTCTGTGATTTAACCTTAGCGTCCAAAGAGCACGCGGTCTTCAAACAAACCGATTTAGATGTCGCAAGCTTTGACTCAGGCTACGGCTCTGCTTATCTTGCCAAAATGGTAGGCCAGAAAAAAGCCCGTGAAATTTTCTTCTTAGGCTTAGATTACAGCGCACAAGATGCATTTGAAATGGGTATGGTTAACAAAGTCGTCCCACACGCCGAGCTTGAAAAAGAAGCGCTCGAATGGGGTAAAATCATCTGTCAAAAATCACCAACTGCGTTACGCATGATGAAGTTTGGTTTGAATCTCACCGATGATGGCATGGTTGGCCAACAAATCTTTGCTGGTGAAGCCACACGCTTAGCTTATGGTACAGATGAAGCACAAGAAGGTCGTGATTCATTCTTAGAAAAACGCCCAAAAGATTTCTCTAAGTTCCCATATCATTACTAGTTTCTAGTTTCTAGTTTCTAGTTTCTAGTTTCTAGTTTCTAGTTTCTAGTTTCTAGTTTCTAGATAATAAAATAAAAGCGCCGAATAAGGCGCTTTTATTTTATTAAGAATACCAGATATCAATATTAAGATAGAGCCAAAAACTTCTGCAGTTTTTCTTCCCCTACAATATGCTCTGATTGTAGATAAATGCGGTATTTCGGTACATGAATATTGCGCTCTATTTCCACCAACACTTCTTGTTGTAATTGATAACGCTGTAACCAAAATGGGTGTTCACATAACTGCTCATCAATCACTTGATTCACTACCACCCCCGCACAATTGAGATTCACTTTTTCAAACTGCTCTAAAGTACGAACCGTTTCATATAAAGGTAATTTTTCAGGGATCATCACTAACACAATCGCAGTAAAATGTTCATCATGGATCCGATCACGAGCATGTTTAAAGAGGTGTTTTCTTTTTTCTAACTGTCTTAAAGCTTGTTGCCACGGGGCTTGCTTCTCTTGATTAAACGGATTTGCAGTTTGGTTATCCGCTCGTTGCCAGAAACTTTGCGCCGCTTCTTTGTGCTTATGCTGTTTCTTTTGTTGAGCAATCAATCCATCGGTCCACGCCGACATCATTTCAGGTAATACCAACAAGCGTAAGGTGTGCCCGGTTGGTGCAGTATCAAATATCAAATGATCATAACCTAGCTCTTCAAAGCGCATCAGGTAATCACACATGGTTTCCAGTAAAGCGGCTTCTTGGCCTCCTGGGGCATCTTTAGCAAGCTCTAATTGTTGCTGCATTTTAGGCCGCATATCCGGCTTTGTGTATTGCGCTACTTGATGAGCAATACGATCAAAATGTCGCTCACTTATAGCTTCAATATCCAGTTCTAACGCCGATAAATTGGGCGCGACCCGATGAATTTCACCATTGAGTTTTCGCCCTAAAGCATCCCCTAAGCTGTGAGCCGGGTCGGTCGAAATCACTAAGACTTTTTTACCATCAAGTGCAAGTTTGTGCGCTAAACTGGCAGCGGTCGTCGTTTTCCCAACCCCGCCTTTACCGCCAACAAAAATGACTTTTTTAGTGGATAACGTGTCTAACATCAACACCTTCCTTTATTATTAAGCGAGTACCTTCATAGAGCCTCATCAACAGCATCCAAAATGATCGATCGGTGATTTTTCCATTCCCATACGGATATGCCACTCATGGAAAGCTTCCAAAAAGAAAGGCTGTAATTCCAAAGTATAAAAGCTGACTGGATTATCTAAGCCTAAGCTTTCGGCAAAAATCAGCAGCATGAAAAAATCTTCTTCATCCTTATAGGCTCGAGTTAAGCTTCGTCGGTAAGGGGCATGATAAAACTCATCAAGCCCCTTTGAAAAAGCATCAAATCGCTCTTTCCAATCCATATTACGACTCTTCTTTCACTGCTTTATTACCCCAGTTCTCTTTGAGTGCTTTAAAGCATTCCAGGCAAACTAAAATGGTCGCGACTAAAATAATGATATCGAGCCCAAGTAGTAAATAATCGCCTTTCAGATAAAAAGCTTTCAAGTTAACGATTAAGGCAATAAGCGTCATGAATAATAAGAACACCATCGGAATCAAGGTGTAATACACTGCGCGGCCTTTTTTCAATAGCATCACTGAAATAATCAATAAAGTAAGGCCAGCCATTAATTGGTTTGTGGTTCCAAATAATGGCCAAATCAATAAACCACCAGAACCGTCAGAGCCTTGTCCAAAGGTTAATAACAAACAGGCTAAAACCGCAAAACTGGTGGCAAACAAGCCTTTTTTCATCGGCTGAATATTGTACATCTCACCCCATTCTTGGAAGATATAACGCAACAAGCGTACGCCAGTATCCATCGTGGTTCCGGCAAATAATGCCACCATCACCGCTAAAATGGTTTGAGAAATCGTTGGCGAAATGCCCACACCTAAATTGACAATTGTCGCTCCACCTTGCACAAAGGCACCAGCACCACCTTGTCCATAACTTTGATAGATTTCTTTCCATGCATCGAGTGAAGAAAAGCCCGCACACACGGCAATAATGGTCGCTAATGCCAACATCCCTTCGCCTAACGCACCAAAATAACCCACAAAGCGCACGTCTTTTTCTTTATCAATTTGTTTTGAAGTCGTCCCGGAAGAAACCAAGCCATGGAAGCCCGAAATCGCCCCACAAGCAATGGTCACAAACAACAATGGAATGATGGATGGAGTATCGGCAGGCACGTCATCATTGAGCATTGGGGCGACCATTTCAGGTTGCAGCATCAAGACCGATGCGTACAAAATGGCTAAGCCAATGAATAACTGCAATCCGTTAATATAATCACGAGGCTGTAACAGTACCCAGACTGGCAACATTGAAGCGATAAAGGCATAAGCGTAAAGGATTAGGATCCACGTCGTTTTGGCAGGTAATCCAAAGAAGGCACCATCAGGGATCACGATCGGCATTAAAGTGCCCACATAGATCAAACTATATAACGCCAACACGCCAACAATCGACACCCACACCAGTGACATTTTATAACGATAGATACATTGCCCAATGACCGCTGCCACCACTAACGCTCCCCAAACCGGGATCACCGCGGTAGGATTAGAGATCATAAGCCCCGCAATCACCACACCAAAGGCGGTATTAACCATCATCAGTAGCAAGAATACAACGATCATGAGTACCGATTTCGCCCGATGTCCAACCACGGCTCCGGCAACCGCCCCCATAGATTGACCACGGTTACGCACACTCGCCCAAATGGCGGCCATATCATGTACCCCCGCGAGGAAAACCGTTCCCAATACCACCCAAATAAAGGCCGGTAGCCAGCCCCAAATTACCGCGATCGCAGGTCCAACAATGGGGGCTGCGCCAGCAACAGAAGTAAAGTGATGCCCCCAAAGAACGTATTTATTGGTCGGAACATAATCCACCCCATCTTGAAATTCATGGGCTGGGGTTTTGAAATCATCGGATAGCTTTAAAATGTGTTTGGCTATGTAAAGGGAGTAAAACCGATATCCGGTGAACATGGCCGCCAGTCCTACCACCATTAATATGAGGGCATTCATAAATAGCTCCTTCTATTTCTCGTCATTTAATTATTAGAAAACCGCAGCAATAGAAGGCCAAATGAATATGAAAGGATGCCAATATCACTACGATAATGACTCAATACGACCAGATTTGAGTGAAATTATTATTTTGTTACTAATGTTAGATTAATGAAAGCATAACGTTATGCACTAACTATTTATTGCGAAAGTGAGTTAGGTAACAAAATCTTGCGCCTTTTTTATACAACTGAGATGCGTCTCTACTCTTGGGAATAGCAACAACTTTTGCGATATTCTCGCGGGGAGATGCCATAGACTCGACGAAAGCGGTGCGTAAAGTTATACGGGTCGGGATACCCTAAACGATGGGCGATCATGGTAATGCTCCAATCTCGATGATGAAGCAGGTCACAAGCCTTTTCCATTCTCAATTGGATTAACTTTTGGCTTGGAGAGCATTGATAAAGTTGTTTTGAAAGACGATTTAGTTGCTCTTCACTTAAAAAGCTACGTTGAGCGATTTCCTTTACGCTCCAAGGTAAATGTAACTGCGCTTCGACTTGGGTAAACACACGGTGCACTCTCATCGCCGCACTGCTTGGGTTATCTTCAGTCGAGCCCATCAAAATCCGGCTCAACTCACTTAACAATAATTGACGAAACGTCGCCCGGCCATGAATTTCGTTTTGAGTTAAATTCAATAATGACCAAACCGATTCAGCCAAATGACTGCTCTCCACTCTTTGTTCACTGAGTGCAATGGTCTGCCACTTGCCACTAGGGGGTAATAAAACCCAAGCCATTTTCCAATAAGCATGCTCACCCAGCTCAAAACGAAATGGTAGGCCCTGAGGTAAAACCGTCACACTATTAGGCTGAATCGCATGCACCCCATGGCGAGTATAAAGACAGCCTCCTCCTTCCAAAGTAAATAAAATAGTATGAATTTCAGGCTCACGTCGCTCCACAGAATAAGCTTCTCTAAAATCTCCTAGCCCAGCCATGGCAATCTCTTCATGTTTTAGTTCAGGGATTTCTGACAACACCATAAAGCGCTCTTTACAAGCCGAAGCCAAATAGACCTCATCTTGCCATTGCCGATTAAACAATGCCTCTGTCTTGACGGATTTGCACAGGTTTTTAGGGGTTTTAAACATGTTGGTTTATCCCGAGCTCTTTTATATTGCCTACGGATTTAGCGAGGAAGCCATTATGTCCATTCAATCACAGTCAGATACGCAAACCAATCACGAACACTGTCAATTGCCGAGTCGATTATTCTCTCGTGTGATCAAGCTCGCTTTTCCAGTGGCACTACAAAGCGCTTTAGTCGCCATACTCGCCTTAGCGGATGTTTTGATGGTCAGTGATTTTGGACAAACCGCTACCGCCGCCGTGGGTATTGCCTCTCGTTGGCATTTTGTGGCAATTATGATCATGGCTGCGCTCGCCACCGCAACCGGCACCTTGGTCTCACAATACTGGGGACGCGATGATAAAGAAACCGCGAAAACCATTACCATGCAATCGCTAAAATTCGGATCCATGATCATGATCCCTGTGACGGTCTTGATGGTGGGTTTTGGCTCTCAAATCATGCGCTTACAAACAGACGATCTGCTCGTGATCCAACAAGGAGCGGATTACTTATTATACAGCTTACCACTCTTGATGCTCACTCATTGGGTGATCACCGCAGAAGCTAGCTTACGCTCTAGTGGTAATGCCGTGCTGCCATTGATACTTGCCGCCATCACGATTGCCATTAATATTGGTTTAAATTTTTGGCTGATCCATGGCGGTTTAGGAGTACCGGCACTAGGGGTTGCTGGAGCGGCACTTTCCACAACCATCGCCCGTGTGGTGCAAGTGACCTTAATTTATGGCGTCTTACGTTATCAAAAACACTGGTTAATCATCAGCGACTATCAAAAAAATAATCCTCGTTTATGGCAATCTTATCAACGTTTAGCCGTCCCTAATGCCTACAATGCGGTGTTATGGGCATTCGGTACACTGACGTATCAAATGATTTACGGCCACATGGGTACAACCGAATTAGCCGTCTATAGCATGATTGGCCCATTTGAAGGGCTCTGCTACGCCATTTTTATGGGAATTTCAGTCGCTTGTTCTGTGTTACTCGGACAAGCATTAGGACGAGATGAATATCGCCAAGCAAGAGCCATGTCGAAATTCTTTATCAAGTGCATCATTGGCATGGGAATCTTTACTTGCGCACTATTATTGCTACAACGCGATAATGTGATTCGTTTTTTAGATTTAAACAGCCCAAACTTTGCAGGCATTGCCGACCCCGCTTTCATTGTCATGAGCTTTGCTATCATCATACGTATGCTCAACATGCTGATCATCAATGGAATTTTACGTGCTGGTGGAGAAAACCATTTCTGCTTACGCATGGACTTTATCGCGATGTGGATGGTTGGCCTGCCTCTTACCGCTTATGGCGCATTTATTGCTGAACTCAGTTTTGCTTGGGTTTATTTATTGATGATGTCAGAAGAAATCGTAAAATTGGCTCTGTGCTTTAACCGTTACTTACAAAGAAAGTGGTTAAACAACTTAACCATAGCCACAACTTAACCAGAACCACAGCTTAATCAGTGATCACAATGGGCATTTCAATGAATCAAAACAGAGATTAAAAACCCAGAGATAGAAACCTATCGCAAAGTGACCTTTCTGTTCATAATCGCAGTTGGATTTTTATCTAAGCTCAGCCATGGTAGCAATATTCGTTCACTTGGCTGCCAATAGGTTTATCATGAAAAAAATGGCTTTTGTTATCATATTAGGGCTGGCTATTTGGCAACTTTTTTACCAAGCCCCTCCACAGCCAGAGCGTGATAATATTCCTAGCATTGCGAGCTTTTTCCATCTTGATGACACAACAAGCGGTAATACCACCACACGTACTCTCTCTAACTTTGCTTGTGATAGCCGTCAGTTATGTCATGAAATGACCACTCAAGCTGAAGCCGCCTTTTTTTATCAACACTGCCCTGACCAACAACTTCAACTCGACCCCGATGGCACACCTTGTGGGCAATTTTTCGAATAACGTTTAGAAGGTAATACAGTTAACCTCAGCTGCGGATAACTAGAAATCACTCTTATCCGCAGTAGAGGTTATTTAAGAGTAATAACCTTATCGTACTGATTCTCTGGGCATCACAAAGAAAACAAAAAAAACCGCCAAGCGATTAGACTTGGCGGTTTGTATATCAATAAAATGAATTATTCTGGTAATTCAGCGTTATGATAAACCTGCTGAACATCATCACAATCATCTAACATATCGAGGAATTTTTGGAATTTCTCCAAATCTTCACCAGAGATCTCAGTATGTGTTTGAGGAACAAAGGTGATTTCTTCGACATCGATGGTTAAATCTGGGTATTCTTCGTTCAGTGCAGTTTTAGCTTTGAAAAATTCCGTATGAGGAGCAAATACAGTAATCACACCATCTTCGAGTTCAATATCCGTCACATCAACATCTTGCATCATCAATGCTTCTAATACTGATTCTTCGTCTTCACCTTTAAATTGGAAAACCGCTTGGTGATCAAACATGTGAGCCACAGTACCTGGGCTACCAATTTTAGCACCCGTTTTCACAAAACACTGGCGAACGTCTTGGAAAGTACGGTTACCGTTATCAGTTAAACAATCAACGATGACACTTGCGCCACCAGGAGCAAAACCTTCATAACGAGCTGGTTGGAAGTCTTCACCGCCACCACCACTCGCTTTATCTAAAGCATTCTTAATGACGTGAGCCGGTACATTATCTTTTTTGGCTTTAGCAATAAGGTGCTTAAGCGATAAGTTCATATCAGGATCGACGCCACCATTTTTTGCAGCAACGTAAAGCTCTTTACCGTACTTAGAATAAACTTTAATTTTTGCGCCTGCCGTTTTTGCCATAGAGGCCTTGCGCACTTCAAAACTTCTTCCCATGGGAGTGTTCTCTCTGGTTCTATTTAACGCGTTATATTGCTCATAAGAGTTTGCGTATCGATATTGCTTTCAAGACAAACAATATCCTATCTCTTATGAAGACAGATTTAGGCTACACCCATCATCCGTTTGTATTTTTGTACTGCCTGCTCAAAGAACATTCGCTCATCTTCATCTCGAATTTTTTGTGCTTCTGAGAGCAATAAATCAGGCCCAGCTTTGGCTTGCTTTATTTGCCAAACCGCATAAGAAGCTTGCTTATCTAATTCGATTTTATTTTTCTCTGCAGGGGGCAATAAAGATAGATTTACAGACATAATCTCGCCTATGCTCAGAGTCATCAACCGAAGAAATATACCATAGCAGCAGCCAAATGATAAAAAGATATTAATGGGTTTACAGTGTAAATTAACGACGGCTGATCATTTATGGTTAATTTCCACTCAAGAGTACCAAGCCCGAATGTAATAAACAAAAATACAGGAGCGATAAGGCGTCCTGTATTTATCAAGTATGGAAAATGAACTCGAATGAGATTAGTGAAGTAAACCTAATTCTCTTGCTTCTTCGAGAGTCAATCCACTTTCTCTAATTTCCCTTAGCATTTCAATTCGACGACGGGCTTCCGCACTTTTCATTTGTTTAGGCGTCGCTTGCGTCGCTGAGTCTTCATTATGCTCCCAATTGGTTGCAATTCCTGTCATGTCATCATGATCAATAGAATTAATCGACATAAATACCTCCAGAAAATCATGGTGGAAACAAAATGGATATTAAGCAGAAGCACATCCACTTGTTAAGTAAATAAAATACAGAGTGTGATTAGCGTCTAGTTATCTATTGAGGTTAAATAGCTTGCAGATAAATCCCCTTTTACCCTTCTCATAAGGTGGCGATTTTCCGCTTCGTGACTTCCCGTCATGAAACCAAATACCCTGATAAATAGACCTCTAACTCAGCATTCAGAAACAAGTTCGGTATTCCCTATTATTTACCACTTTTGTTTCTAGGCAACTGGGTTTTACATCAAAGTCTTGACAAGAAGAAAATGAGACTCACTCTCGCTTTCTCGCTCGTTTTAAGACCTTTATCTAATAATAAATAGCAGATTGGCGCATTTTAGGTAAATTTTTTTTTCAGGCAATACCCAAGCGATAAAATTTTCGCATTGTGATGAAAATGGCCTCCACCTTGAGTGAAAAATGTCGGTTCAAGCACTCTTCTTTATTTCTCTCAGGCTTTTCATTGTGTTGCTCTTAACGCTTTACTCTTACGGCTGAGTTAAATTTGCTTTTTATTTGTCTAGTAAAGCGTTGAGCTTAAGATAACCCATCTATGGACAAAGTTTACTGGGAAAACCTGCAACTGGGTACTCAGAGCCGTCTACACTGAACAAAGGCAATGATGTAGACAGGAGGCACCCGAATGGAACTCAATACTTGGTTATTTCGCCTAAAACAACAAAATACCGATATTTACAATGTCTCAGAGTTGGTCAACTTAATTCATCACCCGCCAAGCTCCTTGTGGGAAAACCATCAATATCAAGCGGTGGCAAGCTGGTTAGAGGGCTGCCTAAAGCTGTCACATTATTTTGAAGATTTAGGACACCATCAATTGGCTTATCAATACATTCAAATGGCCTATGCCCGTTTGCAGCGTATTGCCGTTGATCCACATAGTTAATTAAATTTGAGATATTGGAGCGCTGCCAATTTAGATCAATTGACCGTGGCAATGATTGAGTTCTGCCAAAAACAACGAGATTGGAATAATGAGAGTAAACAAGCCATTGAATTGCATATTGCCTTTATGACAACACTAGGAGCATTGAATATGAGAGAAGATCCCAGAATAATCTAGAACGATGATCAAGGCCTTGATCATCGTTTCGAAAGCATGACCAGCCACCTTGATCATGCTTTCGATAATAGAAAAATCAGGAAGAAAAAAGATCTTAATTAAGAATAAAATCTATAAACTTCAATAGGTTATATTAATTTAGGTTCCTTATGATACATTTGCCATTTCATCCAAAGCGCGCATCACGGTTTCGTCTAAATGCCCTTCAAACACTTGTTTACAGACTTTCCGTCGGACCGCTAAACCACCAATTAACTTCTCCATTGAAAGATGTTTAGATTTCGCTTCTTGATTAAATAACTCTATCGTTTTACTCAATGTCTCATAAGGTAATACATTCTCACCCACACGCAGCCAATCGAGCTTGCTCATCAGCTCATCACACTCTTCTTTAATCGAAGCAAAGGGATGGCCTGTCATAGCTGAGAGAGCCGTTATACTGCGTTCTAGTGCCTCTGGTGAGGTATATTTGGATAAAGTAATGGTCAGCTCATCAGCATTAATTTCAACTAAGTGCTTTTTAAGCTTCACACGACGCCCTAAGCGACCACGAGGTGACGGTTCTTTACGTTGAATAGGCTCAAATTCGCCATCGATCACTTCAGCAAGCTCTTGCAGTTTTTGCTTTGAAACCAACTCATGACGTAAAGGGTTTGGCAATGTAGGCGCCATATTACGTTTACCTGCATTGGTGGTACGCGCTCTTGAAAAACGCAGAACCTCTTCAGCATCACAACGGATATTGATTTGATAATCCTGAACTTTTCCTTTATCCATGATCGATGTGATCGTTAAGTGATAACCCCAAAGATTCACAATAAAAAGATCCTCAGTGGCTTTACCTTCGGATAATTTGCGTAATTCTCGAATAAGATCCATCGAAAAACGACGCCATTCAATGTTACGCGCGAGTTTTTGATTGATCTCACTTAGCAGCATGGATTCGGTTAAACGACGCACCAGACGGCTACGGAAGAAGGTATATAACTGGAACACCAGTGTATGTTGTTTCAAGATTTCTGGAGGAAAGAGAAAGAAATAATCTTTGGTCAATAGTTCTTCGAAAAATGAAGGTTCCCATACAAGAATATACAGGTTTGGTTTGATCCTAATTTCACCAGTTGCACTTTCTGTTGGCGCTTCATCTGAGGCCGTAATGGTACGGGCAATGAAACGGAAGCGATCACTTTTAAATCCTTCTGGCATGTTTTCACTCAGCCAACGGCCAGTTAATTCATGTAACTGGAAATCGGTAAATTCAATACGATCAATACTGTCACGAATAGAATCACGAGCAGGTCCACTGTCTTTTTTACCCCGTAACGACAAAATATCCGTGATGTATAACGGCGTTTTATTCGGCATTTGACGCGCATTAACATGATAATCATCTTGATGATAGTCATGATATTGCACCGTTAAGGTAAACAGGGCAAATAAAGTCATAAGATCATCGACCGTCATGATATTCTTCGATGATCGTGTTTCAATGATCGCACGAGTTCCCGAGATCGATACCATTGATTTTTGGTAATTTTTTCTCGTTCTTGGCGGCGCAAGTGCTTGATCAATGATCCCAGCCCAATTCGTTGGTGATACTACGAATTGATCGGCTTCGTCACGCATTGCTGGTGGAGTATATAAACCATGCTCATGCAATAATTGTCGATTAACTTGAGTTTGCGCTAATGCTTTTGAACGTTTTTGTTTTTCAGTTTGCCTAGAAGATTCTGATTTTAAGCTCGTAGAACCTAAAATTGAGATCAGTTGATTTGGGTTCACGAATGAATGAAGCATGGTTTTACCGGCTAACCCTTCTTCAAATTTTACCGGCGTTTGGCTAAATAAACCAATCGATACCGCTGCACGTAGTCGTTGTTGAATGGCTGCACGGGTTAATTGGCCATCTGTCGCTTCAATTAATTCGGTTGTGGAGACTAAACCATCTTTACTCGATAAACCGCGTAGGGAAATGAGGTTTAATAATTCAACAATGCTTTTGGTGACACCTTTGAAATGTTGATATTGTTCGATCCAATCGATGATATGTTCCGAGATTTCAAATAAATGACCATCTTTATGGTTTCTCGGAAGTTTGATCAAGATCTTTTCTTGGCTAGGCATATCAATTCCATTTGTCATTGGATGTAATTTTAATATAGTTCCTAGAGAATAAAGAAAAATGATCAAAAAAGAAAGTAAAAAAAAGTCTTTTTTATAAAACTGATCTTTATGTTTATTTGATCTTAAATGTTTATATGATCTATTGATCTGTTTAATAAAATCCTCGTAAGTTACTGATGTTTATTTGTATTTTTTTTATAACATGGAAAGCATGATCATCGAATCCCTAGAACCATGATCATAGATGCTATGAAAGCATGATCAATTTCATTCAGAAGCATGATCATTATTTTTTTGAAGCATGATCATCTTGCTTTTGAAACGATGATCACTAGCTATAGACAAGTTATCCACAGTTATTGTTGTGATATTCACTTTTTGAGAGCAATCTTAAGAAAATAGTCACTGGAAAGATGATCAAGTATGAGGCTTTATTTTCATTTTTCTGGATTATAGAAGCATGATCATGGGTAAGATATAATCTAATTCATTGATTTACTCTTTGATTTGTCATTTGGACTGACAAGCATTGTAATCTATACAAGGCTTTCCATGCTTCCGGGAGATTTCATTACTTGATCATTGATCCAGAAAAGATCATAAGATGAAAAGTCTAATTGACATCAATTTACATGATCATGCTTCTGGTTTTGATGATTTCTTGCCGTTTTTTTGTGTTTTTCGATTTTTTGTTGTTATGGCATTTTTCTTGTTAGCAAGAGGCTTTTTAAGGAAACATGATCAAGGCTATCCGCCATTAAGCGCTATTAAAAAGCAGGTTACGGTTGCTTATATTTAATGATAATTAACCCTTTTCTGTTTTTCTTTGGTACTTTTACTATCAATTTCATATTGATATTCCAACTAAAGGAACAAAATATAACGCTCCCCTCCCCTCTTAATATTAGGATTTAATCGGTTTTTTGTTTAATTAGTTGTGCTGACACGCTGAGACTTGATAATTTCTAGTGAATCAGTGAATCAGTGAATCAGTGAATCAGTGAATCAGTGAATCAGTGAATCAGTGAATCAAATGGTTATTTATATTAATTGATAATACATTGGCCGTAATTTATTCCATTTAAATAATCGTTCCGGATAAATTGATTATTTACATTGTAAATAAGTGACACCGTAACACTTTTAAAGTTTAAACTTAACCGGGCTTTTATCTTTAAGAAATAATGCAATTAAAGTCACATTTTTATGCAAAAATGGCAAAAATGAACAAAAGAGGCGTTTTGTTATAATAATATGAAATGTGCAGCTAATCATTGTTTTAATGGTTTTTTGCTGTACAATTGCATTTAATTCAAGTTGATTGGACGAACTG